>NZ_JBITPN010000011.1:0-256181 GCF_050467985.1 Brevibacillus sp. NRS-1366
TACAGTTGTGCTTGTTCTTCTCTATTCGTTCATGACTACATTGTATCAATTTGTCCCTTTCATCCCACATCTAAAGAAGTGGGCTTTCCCGTTCGGGAAATATGTAAATCTGCCTCTTCTCCTACCTCAGTCAAACCGTGTTCATCCAGCAAGTAACGTTTGCCTGTATTTTGGTACTGTCTTGAATCTTCTGAGGAAAAACGATTGATCAAAAAGCGTGGCGACTGCTTGTCTGCTTGCTGCATCGGAGGCTCAAACGTTAGCTCTTGGCCATCCGACACATGGATTACTGCGATATGATTGTGATATTCAATCGACAGGTCTTCCCATACTTCCTTTTCCTCTGGATCGAGCGTCATCGTCCGACCTGATTTACTTAAGGTAATCCTTGGAAAAGCCTTATCCTCTTGTGAAATCACATAGTATAAATATTTTGCTTTTTTGTTGCTCGCCAACTTGCGCAGCCCGGGCTGTACTTTTTCCTCTCCCTTTAAAAGCTGTGTGACCTGCTCGATCACTTCTGGAATAGTCGGCAGCTTGGCATGCTCTCCTACGACGTAGTATCTTTTTTTGATGTCTTTTTGAGCGTAGTTGGCACTAATATACGGTACCGTCCCATCTCCCAATCCTTGATCGTAGTAAGGAGCCCATTCATTGTGATAAGCATCAAACCAGTACCCTAAGAAGGTCGACTGCCCTGTTCCAATGATCGAATACTGTGGGACATTGATCGTTTTATTCTCCCATTTTTCATGCAGCATTCCACCCTGTTTGACCAAGGGCGCGTAGTTTAGCTGTATTTTTTTGTCCTTTAAAAATTCATCGTAAGTGTAGAGGTCATTTCGATTCTTTTTCAAGAAGCTTACTGTTTCAAAATACTTTTTGGACGGCAATAGCTCGTACACAGCCGGTGCGTACTCGGAAATGATCTTTCCTGTTTCCTCATCCATCCAAGGAATTGAGAAATTATAACCAAATCGGATTGCCTGATACGCTCTGGGGGAACCTAAAAAAGGAGTTCCCATATAAACAATTCGATTTACTTTTGACTGATACGAGATGTTTGACAATAAAGTCTCTCGTACCAACAGTCCGCCCATGCTGTGCACGACCAGATGAACTTGACGTGCACCAGACCTTTGTAGAGCTACATCTATTTTTTGTTTGAGGGAAGCGGAATTTTTCGTGCTGCTGTACCGCCAATCATAAGGCATTGCGAAAATGGTGCGATGCTTTTTGTATCCTGTTTTTTCTAAATGCTTTACCATGCTGTAGTATTGCTCCGTCATATTTCTGACGGGATCCAGTGGTGAGTAGGATAAATATTCAATTGCACTAAAACCTTCATCCGCTCGCTCTGGATAGATCGTAACTCCTCGTTCTCTAGGACTCACATCGACACTATTCGGCATAATCGGCTCAAGTGATAACAGTCTGCGATGTTTCGGATCATTGATCCCGATCAAGCTATCTCCAAGACCTAACCAAATCTCTGTCGTCTTGCCGCCCTCTTCTGCTTCCAAGCGAGAACCCCCGATACCCGGGATTAAAATGACGGGAATCGTCTTGGCTGCCACATCGAGCTTGTACGAATTAGGTGTAAAAGCAGAGCGCTTGCTAGCCATTACCTTGACAATGTACGTTCCGGGATTGGCATTCAAAATGATCTGTTCATTGGCATTCTTCGGCTTTTCCGATTTGGCCAGGACTTTTCCGGACTCATCCATCAGGTACAAATCTATATCCATCCCCTCCGGCATATCCTTCAAGTCAACAAAAATCGTCGATGCCAAGCTAAAGGAAAATTGGTAAAAATCTACATCTGTTCTGCTATGGAGATTACCAACCAGCGATGCACTGTAGTCGGGCACTAATGGAAACGCCTCTTTGATGGAGTTGTTTGGCTCGTATTCGTCTACCTTCGCATCACTTTGATTGTCTAAAACATCTGCTCTTAACAAATAGTAAAAGCTTTTGTGGAACGAGTCCTCGTTTCCTTTCACCATAATGTAGTACCATTTGTTCTTCTCCAACGAGATGCCTTCAATCGTCTCATCACTATTGCCAGAGCGCTCAGAACGGCCTATTTCCTCATTATCTGCATTAAATACATACAGATTGTAATCCTCTGATATCGGAATTTCTCGAAGCGCTATATTCATGAGACCGTCTTTTACGGCTTTTATTTTCCACATATCCACGTCGCCACTTTTCCCGATTTTGCCGCGACCATCTTTCCCGTCAAACAACCAGTCCGCTTTTCCGCTTGTATCGTTGGGCTCTAGTTCAAAAGTGACAGCTCTGCTTCTCAACGCAGCTTCATCGGGTTTATCATCTGCTGAGAACTCCTCATAGTAGTCATCTGCCCACCCTTGTATAGAAGCATTCCGTTTTTTGTACTCGGCTTCTTCCCTGTTATCTACATGGTCAGGGTCAGCGTCGCTCTCTACTCCTGCATCCTCTATGACTTCGTTTGCGATCAGCTCGACTCTGTCTGACTTTTTCCCCGCTTTTTTATCCCACGGAACTTCCCTGATCCCCATTTTCCCGTCATGCAAGATCGCGGTATCAGGGACCATTAGCTGCCAACTAGCCACAGGCTCATCTATGGAAGGCACGTTTAATTGAACTTTCAAGGGGTGGACGCTTGTTGGAATTACCGCTACGGACAACCGCGATTCTCCACGAAACGTACGAGTTATTTTCTTTCTGTCCTGAGTCAGCGTAAGTACAACTTTGGCAGGAGTGCCGGCAAGCTCAGCTTGAATTCGCAGCTCCCCCTCCTCCATCCAGGCCAAAGCGTCTTCAACAAACGAACGCCTTTCTTTGGCCCATCCGATCTGAGCAATATTTCCCCAGCATAGAACAAGCATCAATAGCAAAAGCGCCGCGCCCCTAGCTGTTTTCCCCACAAAATGACCCCCTCACAGTGAAGCAATTAACTTTCCTTCATGTTAGAAAAAGACAGAGAGGGGGTGCAAATATATTTACTGGGTCGTGTGATTACGTATTCCTTGCCTCTCCCATGCGTTTGCAATGATGCGGAAGGGCACGCGATAATCGGTCAGCTCATGACCATTGCCAGCCGTTTTATTGTTGTAAGGATACCCTTTGTTCACATCAAAGCGAAATTGAACGTGATAGTAGACCGCGTAACTCGCGTCCTTTTTAAAACCGTGCTGTTTGTCGCCCATGAGCGGTGTATCGACACCTTGCTCCCGTGTACCCAGCTTCGATGCTGAGTAGCTTGGACTTTTCCACAGCCCTGGGGTGACCTGACGCAAGAAAAGCTGAGATTGGAGTGAGGTTTGTCTCAATCCTGTTTCAGATATCCACGCTTGAGCAGAGGCAATGCCAGGCAGTTGACCACTGACCGGATGACGGTGACGTGGCTGCAATTCGATTTGGGCCAAAATACGTTCCCCAGCGTAAAAGTCGTTCGGCTGGCTGTTCGGATAGCGGTCCCGGGAATGGTACTCTTTCCATTCTTCTGTATGATGAATCGAGCCCGTCGCATTCGGTTCAAATACTTCAAATTCTCGCTCTCCGCCTTTTACTGTAATCGTAAAACGCCCTGTCATCGTCTTGTTTATGCTCTTCGGCTCGCAGACCTCTTCTTTGCTGCCGTCCTCTTGCTCAGTCTCAGAGCAGCTCTCATAAGACACATCAAACTGAATGCTGTAATCCATGGTAATAACAAACCCGTTTATCGCTGCTTTATATTTTTGTGCGTTTAACACTTGCCTCCACGTTGTCTGCGTAGGTACGATCGTACCAGTAAAAACATAATCTCCACCTGTTGATGCACTGCTTACTTGCCATTGCCCCGGTGTTCCGGGCCCAGATACTTTTAAATCCAACATCGCGGGGTTGTAGACAGCCATGCTTTTCGCATCCGAAATCCACTCTGGTACGGCAGATACCACGACATTTTTTATGTGGTCACCACTTACTGCTTGCTGCAGGACAGCTTTGTATTCTGTAATTTTTTGATTGATCTTTTGCTGGGTACGATTGAAGCCCTCGTTAATCTTTGTCTGGTCAATGACGACACGGATTTTCGCCGGCTCTCTCTCCCATACCCCATCTGCATTGATTTGCAGCTTCTGCAGCTGCCGATCGTCGGTATCATAAATCTCTAGGCCGATTTCTCCACCTTCAAAATTACCTCCGGGTCCCTCGGGATCGGGTGGTTTTGGATCGCTGCCGCCTATGACTTCAACAGGCCACTGGGCTCGGTTATCCGGCCATATCTTTTCATTGTCAGGCTTATTCTTGGATGGATTAATATTCGCAATAAAGTACTCGGATTTTTGCGGATACTTGGTCGGTATTGTAATTTTACGAACCTCTCCCGGATTAAAACCAGCTACATCCAGTACGGTTTCTTTGTCCGAGCTTTCCCAGCGTACAGCCAGTTTCGTATCATGGCTCAATTTACCGTCGTTCTTAATATCGAAGGAAATCGTCGCCTCGGTTCCAGGTTCTTGCGGGTCAGACGGATTAATGGCAAAGCTCGTTTTCACGATAAGCAGATTTTCGCCATCTGGATTAGGCTTTGGTGGTCCTTCACCAATTTGAACAAAAAAGTGTCCGTCACAACCGACACCATCGTAGATCTCAACCTTGTAAAAGCCGTCTAATAATTTTTTCGTATCCTTATCTCGAGGGAAGTTTACCCAATAACTGTTTCGACCAATACTTTCGCTGGAAAGGTATTCGCCGTTACGCTTCCACTCCCACTTGTTTGTGGCCGGATCTAACCATCGAACAGCGAATTTCGTATCTATATCAGTAAAAACCCGGAACATGTAGTTACCGTCATAATCGGCATCTGAAAGTTCGATAGTTTCGCCGCGCTTGATTTCCTTGGACCACTTTTTATCGGTAGATGAGGTGCTGTGCTGCATCATAACGAGGAAATCATAACACTTCCGGTCGGATTCAATCGTAAAAGATACCAGCTCGACGCAGCCTTTATCAGAAACAAACTCCAGCACTACCTGTCCGTAGGATTCTACGATATCGGCCGACAATATCAGATCAAACTTCTCATTCGCTGCAAGCTTTCCAGACAGCGCTGTCCGTTGGCTGCCATCCTTCAAGTACCACGTACCTGGTGCATTCGCCGAAAATCCCATATTCGTATCGTACTCATTTCCCATTGCCGTAAAAAATCTGAAATAAACGGGTCCTGGTAATGTAGACGGTTGTCCGCCGGGAGCTCCATTAAGAGTATCGCCCTCTGGTGAGAATGGGTTCGGTGGGTAGCCATGTACTTTTGCTTGAAGCATATTCTGTTCAGTGATACTACACGACACATCTTTCACTTTTATGGTAACTTCCCAATTACACTCTGGTCTATCCTCCCATGTTGTGGAGGTGTAATTCAATTTTAGTTTGTAGGTTTTCCCTTTTTCGAAGAGCAAGTCATGAACGTCTTTGCCATTGCCATACGGTAGATTCAATTTGTCGGAAGCGACCGATCCCCATCTTCCCCTCTCATTGTATTCGCCCGGCAATGAGACCACTTTTCCATCTGGTTTGGTAACATCCCACAGTACCCGTGCACCGAGAGTATCCCCGTTTTTATCTGTATATTTCGCTATGAATACTAGGGAATCAGATGCTAAGATTTCTATTGTTTCTCCACTTCGGACAGTTTTACCCGAGACAGAAACAATGGGGCATTTATCTATCTTGTCGTTATCTCTGGATACATCAAAGTTTTTTTCCCAACATTCTGTGCCATCATCGGACGTGTATACCACTCGATATCGACCAGAATCACCAACACTTGCAACTCCAGTTTTTCTGTCCCCTTTGTAACTGGACATTTCTACACCGTTGATTTTGAAGGTTCCAGGCTTTTTGGCGTATACACTGATTTCAGCGTATTTTTCTACGGCGATTGATGTTCCACCACTGGCAATGCCCGTATAGTTCTTTACATCCTTGTCACCATTTACGTTGATGTCCATTTTGGTTTTGCTGGAATCTACGGAACATGCCGGGCCTGGGTCGGGATCGCCCCCATCCCCAGGATCAGGAGGGGGAGAATCGCCAACTGTGAACTGATAAGTATATGGAGTAGATACACTCATACTTGGTGAGCCTTGGCGCGATCGGTGATGTCTATCCGTAATGGTGAGTGAGACTTCATAAACTCCGGCCTCTGTAGGCTTGTACTGATAGCTTTTCGCCCATGGGAAATCTTTCGGTGTACTGGTCTCGTTT
The DNA here is from genome assembly GCF_050467985.1 of Brevibacillus sp. NRS-1366. NCBI lineage: Bacteria > Bacillati > Bacillota > Bacilli > Caryophanales > Paenibacillaceae > Brevibacillus > Brevibacillus sp. NRS-1366. The sequence goes on from NZ_JBITPN010000011.1 coordinate 6,238, forward strand.
ACCGGTGGAAGATACCCGCTTTGATCTCGGATTTCTGTATTCGCTTCGAATGAATAGTGACCTCTGCCAGTAGTCTTGTTGATAACAGATAAATTCCAAATAAGAATGCCACGGTCATAGTAAGAATAGTCCGTGGCATTTGCCGTAATGGTCACTTGTTCATTGACCTGATATTTGGTTTTGTTGGTTGACACATCGCCTGTTGGCCTCGGCGTTGTTCGAAAGTGACCTACTGAAATGTACCCCCCACTTCCATTAGAGACCAAGTTATCTCCTTTTGTGTACCCAGCACCCCCAGATGCTGATGCTAGTTCTGCGAGGTTGTAGGCTTGGTAGGGTGAAAAATTTGGTACTTCGTTACTTGAAACTGTCTTACTATAAACATTAGCTGATCCACCAAGAATATTATTTGGATTTCCACCAAATCGAGTGATCCAGTATGAAGCTTCACTGTTGTCTACGAAATACCATCCTCTATCTGCCTTTACATTTGTATCAGCAAAACCTAATACTCTAGTATCATCAATAACTTGATCTACTTCAATTTGAGAAACTGTCGCACCGAGGCGCCCTGCTATGTCCGTAATTGAAAGAATATCAAACTTCCCTTTTGGTGCAAGCTCTTTATTTGAATCAACCGTAGCAACTACAATTCCATGATAGTTTGGTGCGGCATCTACAAAATTGGGCTGAATAGTAATTAACCCACACAGGAGGAAAATAGAAAGCACAGAAAAAAATAGTTTCCTGTGCTTAATTGATAATATTCGCATTTTATTTCGCGCCTCTCGGTATATGAAATCTTTGAGGATTAAAGCTTCGTTCCAAATCAGGTAATTTTGTATACATATAGATACCTGCATCGGTAGAGTCATTGTTATTTATCACAGTAAAAGCTAGAGAACTTACATTATTTAATAGAATGTTAAAAGACTGGTTGTTTAAGAAACCTTCTCTTCCGCTTTGTTTCGTAACGAACATCGCCCTTATCATGAAATTACCGTCACCTTTAGGAACCTTTCCAACAATCTTCCCGTTAACCACTTTTAAACTTTTATGAAATTCGTCAGCATATTTTGCACCGAGTTCAAGTTGCCATTTATCTTGCCAGAGAAACCGCAGGATATTGGCAGCATCACCACGTAGCATTGGCAAATCTTCTCTAAATTTAGGTTGACCGCTTGGTGCTGGCTTCATCCACCCCCACGTAATTAGGGCACCCGTATTCGTTAGATTTGGATTTTTCCCGCCTCTTAGCGGCTTCCACGCATTAAACACCAGCAAAGCCGCCTCTTCCTTCGTTAACTGCTTATTCGGATCAATCTTCACATCCGCCAATATCCCGGCCTTTTGCGCTCTTTCATATGTCTCCTTTGCCCAATGCCCAGCTGGCAGTTCTGTCACAGGATCCTTTTCCTTCACTCCTCGAATCGCCACCAAACTAGCTACAAACTGCGCCTGAACAATGGATTGATCTGGATAAAACTTGCCATCGGGATATTTCCAGATGTAGCCTTTTTGAAGACCAAACACGATGGCCTCTTTGGCAGGGTGGCCAGCATAATCAGACACAGGCTGAGCAGCATCCGCCTTATTCACAATCCAACCCTGGCTGCCACCCATTTGCCCAATTGTTATCCCCACTAGTAACACGCTTGTCCACAACGCCTTCAAAAGCGACCTCATCGTATATCCCCCTTTACCTTTTCAGACATTCTACCTATATTATCCATTTTTAGAAAGAGGTTGTTTCAAGTTTCTCTGTAAAAAGCTTCGGAGCATCCCTTCAGGCACATCCCCTTCCAGCCTGTCTTTTACTTGCCCCTTTTCTACGATAAAAATGGTTGGAGTCGCTTCTGCTCCCATACGCAGTGCTTCGTCCAACTCTTGCTTCTTGTGGATATCTAATCGCTGGATCATTTTTTCCGGATACTCCTGTGCCACTTTTTCAAACGTTGGTCCAAAAGTGCTGCAGTATGCACAGCTTTCACTGTATACATAAACAATTCTCACCTCGGATGCACTCATCGCACTCCAAGCAGTTACCGCCGTAAGCAGAAGAACGCCAACAAGTGTAATCCACAACCATGCTTTCCTCATTCCCAACGCCATAATCCCCCTCTGCTCGCTTGGATATCTCATGGTCCCTCTCATTTTCCTCTATGCAATTGTCAAGGAGCGATGCACGTATTATGCATGCTTCCCCTGAGACAAAAAAAGCCAGCCAGAAAGACTGGCTGACCGTATAAACCCTCTCTATTTTTTGGGCAGAAAAAAAGACGTACCCCAACTCTTGCAAGTTCGTACGCCGTGCTGGTGATCTATGCAAAAATACGTTACATAGTGTCCGTGCCATCTTCTTTCATCAAAGACCGAAGCTCCTCGACAAAAGCTTGACCCTTTTGAATCTCTTCCTCCGTATAACGCTGTTTGCTTTTGAAGGTAAAGATCTTGCCTTTCATCTCTTCATAGGGCAGATGACTGAAATACAAAATAGTGGAGACAAGCTCCAGAAACCGGGAATTCTCCTCGTTCATTCGCCGAATGGCACGCTCGCCACAGCCAAAGTCCACCTCATGGAAGCGGAGAAAATCGCGTCCTGTTTCGTTCAAGGTGTAGCGGTACATATGAATCGCGCCCTTGCTCTCCATTTGCTCATCCAGAAGTCCCATATTGCACAGCTCGTCCACGCGGAGCGTCAATTCCTCCGAATAGGGGCCGTACATGTGAAACTCGTAGCGCTCATCGAAATCCATCTCCAGATGTTTTCCTATGTACACCATTTTCTGTAGTTTTTTCCGCCCGCTCACAACGCCTGCAATCTCGATCAGGCGAATAATTTTGGCGTGACGATTAAGCATCTTCCATCACTCCCAGACGTTCTCGAATCTTCCGGGAGAGATCCCCCGGCAAAGCTATGACTTTATCCAATGGAAAGTACAATTTGTAGTCAAATCGCCGCTTTCCGCTAATGGCCTGTACAATCTCAGACTTCTGCGACAGCTCAACAAGTTCTCCCGACGGCATTTGGAGCATGATCGGAATTCGCTCCTCTTCTTCGCCGGCACGGTAAAAATCATACGGAAGATCGGAGGTCGTGTCTACCTCCAAATAATACATTGGGTCTATTCCCGCAGCTTGGAACTCTTCTTTCAACTCTGCCAGCAAGCGAAAATCCCTTGGATTATATTCGACGTATTTAAAGAGATTCCTGTCCAGAAAACGAGCGCACAAATCTTTCAAAATCGGATCGTTTTCTTTGCGCCACATCTGCATGTAGAAGAGAATAATGGATTCGTCGAGAGCCAAATAATCCGCCAGCTCTACCTTATCCTGTAGAAAGGGCAGCAGCATGATCGGCTGTTGCAAAAAAGGATAGCCTTGCGAGAATAATAATTTGGCCCGTTGAAAAATTTTGCACAGAACTACCTCTGCGCTGCGTGTCACCGGGTGAAAATAAACCTGCCAGTACATTTGATAGCGAGACATGATATAGTCTTCGACCGCATGCATCCCGCTGAATTTAAAAACGATGCCATCCTCTTGCGGGCGCATGACGCGCAAAATCCGCTCGATCTCAAAATTCCCGTAATTGACTCCCGTATAGTACGCATCGCGCAGCAAGTAATCCATTCGATCCGCGTCTAATTGGCTGGAGATCAGACTGACGATCAGCTTGTTGTCGTACGTTTTATTTATCACTTCGGCAAGCTTTTTCGGGAAATCATCATCAAAACGGCGAAGGATGCGATTGATCTGCGTATCTCCCAGCAAAATGGCCCGCGTCCAGTCCTCGTGATGGTACTTGAACACTTTTTCAAAGGAATGCGAAAATGGCCCATGTCCGACATCGTGGAGCAAGGCTGCACATAGACAAAGCAATTTTTCTTCATAACTCAGTTGAATACGTCCTTCAAATGTCTCCAAAATTCTGCGCATCAGCTCATAGACGCCTAGTGAATGGTTAAATCGGCTATGCTCGCCGCCATGAAAGGTAAAAAAGCTGGTGCCCAGTTGCTTGATCCGACGCAGCCGTTGGAATTCTGCCGAGTTGATCAAATCCCAAATAAACTTGTCTCGCACATGAACATAACGGTGAACTGGGTCTTTGAATACTTTTTCTTCATGAAGAAGCTGGGGCTGTTGCATCCTGGACACTCCCTTCCTCTTATCCGTTCTCTCTCTTTTTTTCTATTTGGTAATTTGCCCTAATCATACCATACCTCTTTCTTACAGAAAAACGGGACGTATCGCGCTGACCTACTGTAGCAGGAAATATGGATATTCAGAAGTAAAAAATGAGCAATTCCCCATGTAAGATGGGAAATGCTCATTTTTGCTGAATCAGCGATTACTCTTACTCTATAGATTTTCCTGTTTCAACGCATCAATAATGTTTGCTTTTTTCACTTTTATGCTCGCGTAATACATGGACAAGCTCACGATAACAAATACAGCAGCAATCACATACAGAATGCTAGTCCAAGGCAATACGAATTCGTACGAAAAACTATACATGAAGGAGCGGTAGATCAACACCATAATCACTGCACTAATTGGAAGGCCGTAGGCGAGCGCCTTGATTCCGTAAAATATACTTTCATAGTTGATCATTCTATGAAAGCTTTTCGGCGTCATTCCAACCGACCTCAGCATCGCGAATTCTCGTTTGCGAAGAGCCACGCTCGTCGAAATCGTGTTGAATATATTGGCCATCGAAACCGCCGTAATTAATGCCACGAAGCCATATACAAAGACAGACATGAACAATATCTTTCGTTCAGAGCGCTGTCTTTCTTGAAACAGGTTCATGAAAGTTAAATCCTTCTGCATTTCTTCAATATTTTGTTGTGTTTTCAAAGGCTCCTTGCTTTTCAGGTAGAGTCCTGAATAAGAGCTAACAAAGACGCTTTTTTTCATGAGCTGCTCGAAGACGGGCTCGGACACGACAAGATTCACTTGAAGGATACTATCGGTTTGTACAATTCCCATAGGGAAGTGATCAGTGACTGCCGCCAGCTCCACCTGGTTGACCACTTGCTGTTTATCATCTTCGGAGACGAGATCCAGCATTTCCCCGACTTTCCCATTGACTCTCGTCTCGATAAATTTACCCTTTTCATCTAGGAACGTCATGGTATCAATCAATATGGCGGTCGGTTGATCCGGATTCGCCAGCTTCGTATACTCTACACCAACCTGTTTGGCATACGCTTTCAGCTTGTCTTCGCGCATGGCATTTACACGGATATCGTATTTATACAAGCCGTGTTCTTGATACAAATACACTCTTACATTTTCAGGGACGTTTTCCTCTGCGATCCACACGAAGTTGCCATTCATTTGTTTCATCCAATTAAATTCAGAAACACTTTCCAACGAGGTGATCGTTTTTACCACTTGTTCATCTTCTAGCGTTGCCCCTTCGCCGATTGTGTATATAGCGATATCATAGTTATAGCCTTTTTGTGAAAGCTCAAGTGATTTCTGCAGGTTGGAAGTGAAAAAGGACACGGACAGAAACAGCACGATACTAATGACAAGGGAAAAAACAGTAGCGTAATACCTGCGTTTGTTTCTTTTTAAATTTTTCAAGCCAATCTCCGCTTCTATGCCGAATAACCGTTTGACCAGCTTCGAGGTTTTCAATGTCTTACCTGTGAGTTTAATATCCGCAGTTTGCCGAATGGCGTCGATGGCAGAAATTTTAGAGGCCCTTTGAGCTGGGAGATACGTGGAAATGAATATCGTGATAATCGAGACCAGACAAGCGAGTGCAATCGATAAAGGCGTGACGACCAACGTCAGTTTTTCAGTGACACCCATCGCATCCTCAAGGATCGGATTGATAAAGCCAAAGGTAATGCCGATACCAAGCATGCCAAAGATGACGCCCAAGGGAATGCTTATGGCGCCAATCACCGCTCCCTCAAAAAATACCGAATTTCGCTTCTGTCTTCTCGTCGCCCCAACACTTGAGAGCATCCCGAGATGACGTGAACGCTCCGAAACAGAAATCGCAAAGGCATTGTAGATTAACGAAACAGAGCCGACGACAATCACAATCACAACAATGAGGAATAACGAATTGTAGGTTTTGCCCAGTCCGCCACCCATCACACCATAATAACGAAGTAGCGAATCATTCGTTTTAAACGAGCTGATGTTGTTTTTCTCTGCTAGGTCATTGGCATGATCAAATACAGTGCTATCGATGTTCTCTACGACAACGCTCACATCAACGGTCTGGTTTGCATCCAGCATGTGCTCATCTACATACGTAAGGGCCGTATACCCCGGCGCCCACGTCTGCTCCCATGTAGGACGTTTGATAAACCCGACAACGGTATACGTCTCGGTTGTTGTATGCGTTAAGGTTTCCACGCTCGCACCAGCGCTAGATCGCAATTGGTCATTTTGCGACAGATTCGTATCGCTAGGTTCAGCCTGATTAAAACGCTGCCCAACCTCGAGGGTTAACTGATCCCCAATCCGGTAGGTGACCTTGGCATTCGTGGCGATTGCTTCCGAGAGAACAATCTCATCCGCTCGCTCAGGAAGTCTCCCTTCGCTCAATTCAATCGGGAAGTTTGTAAAGCCTTGGGCATTATACGCTTTAATAAACAAATAAGGCTTGTTGACATTTTGACTTCCTGGCAGCCAGGCATAGCCGCGTTCCTTTGAAGTCATGAGTTGTTTGGTTTGCGTATCCTGCTTGATCGCTTCGAGCTGCTCTTTGTTTACGTTTCTGTACAGGACATGCCATTCTCCATAGTCTTTTATCGTTTCCTTTTGCATCAGCGCCAAAAAAGACGAACCAAGCGTGATGACAGCCGTTACCATAGCCACTGAAATAATGACTCCAATAATGGTCACAAGCGTCTGTTTCTTATTTTTCATTAAATGTCTGAGCGTTAGCTTATTGATGATATTCACGGTCGAATGACCTCATCTCTCGCAATCCTTCCATCTTCAATCGCGATAATGCGATCAGCCTGCAAAGCAATTCGCTCATCATGGGTAATCATAATCAACGTCTGACGCAATGTTTTGTTGAACATTTTCAATAAGTCAATGATTTCGTTGCTGTTTTTACTGTCTAAATTACCAGTTGGTTCGTCTGCCAGTATGATAGCGGGCTGATTCATCAACGCTCTTCCTATCGAGACCCGCTGCTGCTGACCACCGGAAAGCTGGTTGGGCAGATGATTTAAGCGATTTTGTAAATTCAACGTCTTCACAAGATCCTCAAACTGCTTCTGATCCACCTGATGCTCATCAAGCAAAAGCGGGAGCTGCATATTTTCTTCCACCGTTAAAATCGGAAGAAGATTGTAGAACTGATAAATCAAACCGATTTGTCTCCGCCTGAAAATCGCCAGCTGCGTTTCATTCAGGCTGTACATGTCCGTACTATCCACAAACACTTTTCCGCTCGTTGGTCGATCTACACCGCCTAGCAAATGCAAAAGCGTTGATTTCCCCGAACCGGACGGACCGACGATGGCGACGAACTCCCCTTTGTTCACCGAGAAGGATACGTCATCAAGCGCTTTTACTGCCGTATCACCTTTTCCAAACACTTTAGACAGATGTTCTATCTTCAGAATTTCCATGCTGAAACCCCCATAAGTTTGTCGATGGATGTAGTATATCTGCCCGAAGTGACTTTACAGTGACTGGAAAGTGACAGTCTAGTCACTTAGCCACGGTTGACGATTTGCTTGTAGAAGCGAATCCGAAATTGGGTTCCCTTATGGATTTCACTCTGAACATCTATATCTCCATTCTGCTTCGTTATAATGCTGTGAGCCATCGAGAGACCAATGCCGCTGCTGCCCTCGCCAGCACCCTTACCTTTGTAAAAACGCTTAAAAATATAAGGGATCTCTTCCTTCGCAATGCCTTTACCATTATCTTTGATCATAATCTCCGTAAATAGTGGGTTCTCTGAAAAGGAAATCGCGATTGTTCCACCTGCCTGCGTATGTTCCACACTGTTTTTTAAAATATTGATTACAGCTTCGGTTGTCCAATTTAGATCACCTAGAAAAGAGACGCTGTCTTCGCCCGTTATCGAAACCGTTTGTTCTTTGATGTCGATTGGAATGAGAACAGGCTGTAACGCTTTTTCCATAAGCTTGGCCACCATGACTTGATCCTTCTTGAACTGTACGGTGCCTGCATCGAGTTTTGAAAGTTTTAATAACGAAGAAACAAGCCAATCAAGCCGTTCGAGTTGGATACGAATATTGCGGGTAAATTCCGTTCTTTTCGCTTCAGGCAGTTTGGTGTCGTCTAATAAGTCCGCCATGACCATCATGGAGGTTAGAGGTGCTTTGAGCTGATGGGATATATCCGAAATCGCGTCTGTCAGATGGATTTTGTCTTTATGTAAAAGGGAGCTCTGCTCCGACAGCATGACGGTTACTTTATAAATCGTATTTTTCAGAATGCTGAATTCCCCTTCACGATTATCTCGGACGTCAAGGGAATAGTCACCGCTGCTAATTTGCCGCAAATAGCCAGATAGCTTTTCAATCTCATGATATCTCAATCTTGTAAAAAAGAGGCTGCATCCAATAAGTAAAATGGAAGTGAGTAGAACGAGGACTACGGCAGCAGACGGAAAAAAAGTCGCGACTACAAGCATAATTAGACTGATCGTACACATCACCAAGAGTACGAGGCGGATCTCGCGATTACGCAGCATGCTACTCACCGACCTTATACCCTAAACCGCGTACGGTTTTAATGATGGTTGGAGCTTTCGGATCATCCTCCAGTTTTTCCCTCAGCCTTTTCATATAAACGGTTAACGTATTGTCGTTGACAAAATCCCCGGCAACATCCCAAATTTGTTCTAAAAGCTGATTTCTGGAGAGGATCTGCCCGATATGGTTAGCGAAGATCAACAATAAGCGGTACTCCAAAGCAGTCAATTGAATTTCATCGCCATGTTTATATACTTTTCCTTCAAGTGTATTAATTCGGATCGGATCGATTTCGATGATTGCCTTCGCCTGCGGCTGCTTATGATATCTTCGCAAAACCGATTTAATCCGTGAGAGCAGCTCGCGAATTCGAAAAGGCTTTGTAATATAATCGTCCGCCCCCATATCAAGTCCCATCACGACATTGACCTCATCATCAACGGCCGTCAGGAAAATAACGGGAATGTCGCTTTGCCCCTTCACTATTTTACACAATTCATACCCGCTTCCATCCGGCAGTGACAAATCGAACAGACATAAAGCGAACTGATTCAGCTGCTCGGCTACAACCTTTTTCGCAGATGCGACGTCATGGCACAGAACCGTGGAATACTGGTCCTGCTGCAGAGAATACTCGAGTCCAGACGCAATTGTTTTATCATCTTCCACAAGTAAAATATTCATTGGATCATCATCCTAATTTGAATTTTTTCGAAAAATGACTAATGACTTATGATTGTATCTGTAATCATATTAAAAAGGGTGAGGATTAGCAAAGGAGCAGCCCCGGCTGCAATATCTGAAGCACATGCTGCTGTTTGATCGTTACATGCAGGACAACCCGAAGTGAGTACAGCGAGTCGCAAGAAAAAAAGCCCTCACCAAGGATGAGGACTTTTGTAACCTTATATCCTTACTGCAGCTCCGCCTCTGGCCCGTACAAATCCGGGCGTTTCGCCGCTTTTTTCGCCAGCTTCTTGATCTTGCGCTGAGTCAGTACGGTGTAGAAGGAAGGTACCACAATCAAAGTAAGCAAAGTAGAGAATAACAAACCGGAAATAATCGTGACCGCGAGCGGCTTAAACAGCACGTCGCCTGAAATAGCGAGCGGCATCAAGCCAGCTACAGCAGTCAGGGAAGTCAACAGAATCGGACGCAGACGTGCCTCGCCCGCTTGAATGACTGCCTGCTTCAACTCGACTCCTGAGTGACGGGCTTCTTCGATAAACTCGATGAACACAATCCCGTTACGCACTACGATACCAGACAGTGAGATGACTCCCATCATAGTCATAAAGCCAAGCGGTGTCTGGGTGACGAACAAGCCAATCAAACTTCCGGATACGGCGAGATATACGGTACTCATGACCAGCACCGGGATAGTCAGTGAATAGAACTGCATGGCAATCAAAATCAGAATTAAGAAAACGACGAGGATAGATAGTTTACCCATATCAATAAAGATGTCTGTCTGCTCCGATGTCTCCCCACCAATCTCATAACGATACCCTTCTGGCATAGACATGCCCTTGAGCATAGGTGCAATCTCTGCCATGACCTCTGTGGCCGTCCGATTTTTGACATCACTTGTGATCGTCACACTGCGGGACAAATTACGATGCGGGATCGCTTGTGTGCTAAAAGTCGGCTTTACTTCTGCCAGTTGGGAAAGAGGGATCAGCTCACCTCGCGCATTGGCAATGCTGAGCCGCTGGAACAAGAGGGACGGCTCTTCCTCCCCTTTTTGCAAAAACAGCTTCATGTCTACCAAGTCACTGCCAGTATCGAATTCACTGACTGTAATACCCTCGCTGACTAGTCGAAGCGTCTGGGACAAATCCGTATAGTTAACCAGCTTTTGCTCCATCAGCTCTTTATTGACTACAAATTCAAGTGTATAACGCTCAACCCCGAAGTCGTCCTGTACATCGTAAGTGCCGGCTAGCTTGGCAACTTTATCTTTGACCTCCGTTGAAAGCGTACGCAGTGTTTCAATATCTTCACCATATAGGCGAATCACGACTGGTTTGCCAACGGGTGGCCCCGCCTCTAATTGGGTAGGAAGAATCGTTGCTTCCGGGTACAAGTTTTTAAATTCTTCCGTCCACGGCTCCAGCATGTTTTCAATCTTGGTTTCTTTTTCATGAAAGCGAACGACAAGCTGACCTACCGTTATGCCGTTGCCTGCTCCTGTATCGCCCCCGAACATTTTCGGAGCACTGCCACCCGAATACGCTGCTACTGACTCAATCGCAGGCTGCTTCAAAATCCAGTCAGCTACTCCATTCACGACCCGATCCGTTTCCTCTAGACTGCTTCCGACCGGAACACGAACATTGACAAGAAATTGCGGTCGATCATCATTGGGAAATAGCTCCACAGGAGTGAGCGGAATCAAACCGTACGCTGCTGTGCCAATCAAGACGCCGACCATTCCTGCTAGCAGCGGGCGCTTCAAAATTCGCGGCATTAGTCTGCCCGCATACCAATGAGTCAATTGTGTCAATTGTTTACCTAGGAGGCCAGCCGGCTTGCGATAACCCTCTACGCCTCCCTTGCGCCGATGTTCGTACCACTGGCGGAAGATCGGGATGATCGTCAGCGACATAATCATCGAAGCCAGCATGGTCAGCGAGATGATGACGGGAACGGGTCGGATGAACTGACCGACGTTTCCGTTCAAGAACATCAGCGGGGCAAAGGAAGCAATCGTCGCCAAAGTAGCCGTTACGATGGAAAGAGAAACCTCTTTGGCTCCCTTCACCGCTGCCCTAAGCGGCTTTTCGCCCAGTACAGACAAACGCCGTTCGATGTTGTCATTAACCACGACAGCATCGTCGACCAAAATCCCCAGCACGATGATTAACGAAACAATCGAAATCATATTTAAAGAAATGCCCAGGGAAGGCAGGAACAAAAGCCCCACAGCAAGCGAGATAGGAATGGCCAATGCAACGACAAAAGACGTAATCAAATTCAAACCTAATGTACATACCAACAGAACCGCAATTACTGCGATAATCATTTCCCGGGTAAGATCACTGAATAAATCATCGACACGCTCATTCTGACTGTAAATCGGATGTCTTTGTGCCCAAACCGGCAACGTTTTATCCAGTGTAACCATCATTTCATCCAATCGTTTTTGCAGCGATGGCACGTCACTTCCCGTCTCTGCATTGACGCTGACAGTAATGGACGGCTTTCCATTAAAGTAGGAATTGTACGTGACTGTCTCGGTCGCCATTTTCACCGATCCGATATCTTTCAAATAGATCGGAAAGCCCTCTCGGGAACGGGAAATAATCACCTTATTCAGCTCTTCGACGTCCACATTTTCCGCTAATTTCAATTGATAAGTGCGTTTGTCGGTTGTCAAATCTCCGAGCGGAATTTTCTCATTTTCCTTTTTGACAGCCATCATTACCTGACCCCAGGTAATCCCATACTGACTCAGCTTTTGCGTATCTACCTCGATACGGACTTCCTGCTCGGGTATCCCTTCGACCAGGACATCCGCAACATTAGGCAGTGTCCGAAGCTGATCCTTCCACGATTTTATCATCGTACGCAGGCTGTACAGCTGCTCTTTCGTATCAGCAGTGACTGCAAAGCTTTGGACAAAGGTACGGTTCAAATCATCGTTAATGATCGGCTGCTTCGCATCAGCAGGAAGATCAGCCTCTGCGTCCTTTACTTTTTTGCGCAGCTCATCCCATTTTTGTTTCGGATCTACATCGCCTTTCGCTTCCACAATGATGGAGGAAACCCCCAGTGACGACGTAGAGGCGACGTAATTCAGTCCTTGCAGCTCATTAATCTTTTCTTCCAGCTTTTTGGTGACTGTCTGCTCTACCTTTTCCGGGGAAGCCCCAGGGTAAATGGTTGTGACGGTTGCCATGTTGATGATAATATCTGGTGACTCTTGCTTCGGAAGCTGAAAGAAGCTGAGGAAACCGACAAGCACAATCATCGTGAAGAACAACAGCGTAATCTTGCGCTTGCGGACGATGTACTCGATCACGGACTCGTACCCCCTGCCGCCTCGATTGGGTCGCCGTCAAACAAACGGTCGACACCTTTGACGATCAGTTGGTCCCCCTCTTTCAATCCACTTTTAATCTCCAGCTTGTCATTCGTGATCTGACCGATCTCCACACTTGTTTTGATCGCTTTGCCGTCATGATTTACAAAGACATGAGCGTCATTGTTCCCTCTGCTGATCACAGCCTCGACCGGGACAAATATTCCGATTTGCCCTTGCATCGTCTTGGTCGCTTTCACCACCTGACCTGCAAACCAATCATGCTTGGGATTCGCAATCTGTACCTCTACACCGATCGTTCCTGTGCTTTGGTTGGTGGCAGGGAAGATTTTCATGACCTTTCCATCCCGTTTTTGTCCATAGAGATCAAGCGAAACGACTTCTCCCTCTTTCCACGTGGAAATCTCACGGTCAGGTACCGGCAGTACGACCTTCAACGTGTCGATATGGCCTACCTGATATACAGGAGTTCCTGATGCGACTAATGATCCTGTCGAGGAAAGCTTGGCGATGATCGTACCGTTAATCGGCGAGCGAAGCTGTGTTTTCGCCAATGTGCTGGCTGCCACTTCCTTGGCAATCACAGCTTGGTTGTAGGTAGCACGGCTCAGATCCTTGTCTTCTGCACGTGCACCCTGGGTAACGAGCGAGTATGCCTGCTGTGCATTTTGCAAATCCTTTTGCGACAGAGTCAATCCGTTCTTTGCATTTTCGTAATCGCTTTTGGAAATGGCTTTTTCCTGATAAAGCTGTTCAATGCGTTTGAAATCATCCTGCATTTTTTGATACGCAATCGTTGCCTTTTCCACAAGCAGGCGAGCCTGCGTGATTTCCTGCTCCTGCGCTCCGTTATTCACCTTGCTGAGATTAGCAGCACTCTGCTGGACAGCGGCATTCGTCGAAGCTACCTGGAGAGAATAATCCTGGGCATTGACGCGTGCAAGTATATCTCCTGCCTGGACGGTATCCCCTTCATTTCGATTCAGTTCTACGACACGTCCGCCCACCTCAAAAGAAACCATCGCCTCTTCCAAAGGCGCCAGCGTTCCCGAAAGCTCGGATACAGCGGCTGACTGCTCCTTTTTCACCGCTTCCAGTACGACATGCTTTACTTCTTTCTCCGGTGCAGCTGCTGGCTGCCCGCCATTGCAAGCTGATGTGCCCAATAAACCGAGCATCGCTACAGAAACAAGCCATTTTCTTTTCATGACTTCCTCCGCTCCTATGTATCTTCGCTTTTTTACGTCTTGCTGATCCCCTGCAACAAAATGTCCGAAGCGTTCTCAAACAGCTTCTCTTCTTCGAAACTGATGTCGAGATTCACCCTGTACTTAGCCATAAATGCATAGAAGAAGGTAGAGACAAACATGAGAGCCGCCGTGCAAGGATCTGCCTTGGGCAAATATCCCTCTTCCTGAAACTCCCCTAGCTTGTTGCACAGGACATCTACTGCCGTCATTGGAAGACTGCTAAACAGCTTGACGACTTCCGGGTGGTTATCTGCCTCGATCATGCAAATCATCAGAATTTCTTTACGTTCAACCAGCAAAGAATAGTACGTCTTTGCGTAACCGACTAACAGTTCTTTTATATTGGCATAATCGCCTTGTAACCCTTGCTCCAGTTGTTGCCGTACATCCAGGATATCGTTTAACAGCTCTTCGAGAATGGCAACCTTGGTTTTAAAATGGCGAAAAACGGTGACTTCATTAACTCCTGCGAGCTCCGAAATTTTGCGTGTAGTTGCTCCTTTGTACCCTTTTTGCGCCATCAGCTGTCGTGCGGCCGATAAGATTCGCTTTCGTGTCTCCTGTTCCTCTCCCTTTCCCACCAGAGAAGGATCTATCTGTGGGTGATCCATAATGCACCTCCTAGTCATGCAAGTAATTGCTGACATTTTCAATATTTTCCAAGGTCATTATATCCCGCACATGTATGTATGTAAATACTTGCATGCGCTTCCAATAGAAATTTTTTTGCCTCTCTTCTCGCCACCTTTCCCTACAGAAAAAGCCCGATTCACTCAGGCTTTTCCTACTCATCATTGATTATCGTTTCGTATGAGTTTTGATCTGAGAGCCTGGATCGTGCCGGAAGTTGGCAGCGTACTCTACCAAATCAATCTCGCAGCCAGGTCCAATAACTACGTTGTTCCCGCGAACGACCTTTGCTCGGGTATATTCCAGGTAGATTTCATCTCCTTCGACTGTGTCCACAGAGAGGGTATTGCTGAAAATGTGCTTCAAGAGCTTGTTTAGCGTACTGCTCCCCGCCTTGCGCACCTCGATATGCTCTCCCCCTATTTCTCTCGCCTCACAACCACCGTGCAAATAAACCTCAATACGCCCAGCATTCAATAGACCTCCGACAGTAAAGGAGCCTTTGGCTTGAAACAATTCCGCTGCACAGTCACCCGTCGTTTTTAAAAATCCACGCAGAATAACTTCCTCTCCCGCCAGATTCCCATGTACTTTGGCAGTGCCATCCACCCTCAGCTTCGTAAAGTCTACATCGCCATTTACATCAATCTGGCCGTAGACCTCCATTGTTTCCATTTCTAACTTGCCGCTGATGGACGCATTTCCTTCCACTTTTGCTGACGTTGCCATTACATCACCAGTGATGCTGACATGGCCAGCGCAATGCAGCTCCTGGCACTCGACATTTCCTTTGATCTTGCCAAAGCCTTGTACATTGACCTGGTTATACTCGCCCCCCGAAGCATTCACCGAGCCATGTATGATCAAGTCTGGCTTACTTGCCTGTTGCATAAATTCGGCCTCCTTTATTTACGAAATCTTGGCTTTCAGTTCTTCTATGCATTTTCCGAGATTCAGCCGCTTCACCACTTTTACACCGCTGTCGAAATACAAGTCAGTCGAGCTGGACACCAAGACAAACGTCGATATGCCCATCTTCCGCATAAAAATGAGTTCACAAGGCTTCCCTTCTAGCTTGGGATAATGGCTCGCCAAGACTTGAACCAATCCTGCTCCCTCATCCAAGCTCATCTCTCCTGTTACAAGTAAGCGTTCGAGTATATAGGCGTACAGAATTTGATGAAAAGAATACGTTTCTAATTTACCCTGCTGGCGAATGAACAGCTCCAGCGAGGTATTGGAAACAATGTTACGCTCCAGCATTTCTTCAGGAGACAACATGGACCCGGACAAATTGGGGGAAAACATGTCAGCCAGCTCATCCAGCGATAAGCCTTCCTTCATATTGATGATTTTGTCGATCCGCTCCATGATCTGCTCTCTAGGGAAAAAGGTCTCCTGCCCAGTGAAGGTTGAACGGCGAATAAACCACTCCTCTGGAATCAGATTTTTTCTTTTCCAGCGGTACAGTTGGCCGTACGATATCCCGGTAAGCTCCAATAGCTCCTTTTTCGAGATGACATTCGAATCCATAATGAAGCACCTCCAAAAACAATGTAACATAACACTGTTACGCTATCAATCTGTTTTTTGATTTGACACAAAAAATGGACTCCCGAAGAAGTCCTTTTACGTACGTTCTTTATTTAAATTCGGCCTGAATCAACCGTTTCATATCCGTGGGCAGTGGGGCGGTGACAGCGATCTCCTCTTGGAGAACAGGATGTGCAAACCGTAGCGATGATGCGTGCAGTGCTTGCCTGCGCATCAAACCTCTCGCTGCACCGTACATCGTATCGCCTGCAAGCGGATGACCAATGTGTCCAAAATGAACCCGTATTTGATGCGTACGTCCCGTCTCCAGCCAAACTCGAACGAGACTCATGTCAGCGGAACGTTCTGTTACCTCGTAATGCGTAACAGCATGATCTCCTCCTGTTGTCACCCGGCGCTTGGTCGGATGGCGTGAATCCCTGCCGATCGGTGCATCAATCGTACCAGCATCGTCCGCGAGAAGGCCGTTGACTACAGCAAGATACTCCCGATGGATGCCACCCTCCCTTAGCAGACGATCCGCTAGTTGATGACCATAGCTGTTTTTTGCCACCAAAATGGCTCCCGATGTTTCTTTATCGAGCCGATGCACAGGATGGAAGCTTACTTGTTGACCTTTTGCCAGAAAGAGGTCTGCGAGTATATGAACCAATGTTCCGCTTTGCTCATGCTTGATTGGGTGAACCATCATACCTGCCGGTTTATTCACGATCAAAAGATGGTCGTCTTCATACAGGATTTCGATCGGGGTGACGTTTTCCTGCGCAATGACACGTTCCACAGAGGTGGACGGCACATCATGTAACGGCTGCCTATCTACTACCCGAACGGCTATTTGATCCCCTGTCTTTACCTGTCGCTCTAGGAAAGGCTGCTTTCTGTTGAGCAAAATGCCTTTGCTTCTCGTCAGCCGCTGCATCATACGGCCCGACACGTTCATCTTTTGCCGGACGATCTGTTCCACATTCATCCCCGTGTCTTCTTCTGTGACGATGTATTCCATCCAGTTTTTGCGGCTCACGTATTATCCCTCTGTTCCATGCTTTTTTCCTATTGTAGCAAAAAGCAGCCCGCCATGCCTTTTTGCTTCCTAGCCGCTATCGGTGAATATAGATCTCGTGCAAGATCGTATCAAAGTCAGCAACGGCTTGATGCTGTCCCATTTCTAATAGTTGTGTCACATATCCTTCGTCAGCATGATATTCCTGTCCTAGCAGACGTCCCGCAAAGTAGGTATGTAAGTACTTTTTCCAACGCAGTCTAATCATAGTAATGCCTCCTCATTCATTTAATAAACTTTATTGTATAATAAGTATATTATAAGGTTTGTAATTTTGTAAACATTTTTGTTTATTAAATAAAAAAAGCCGCAATCCCTTTTTACAAAGAGATTCCGGCTTCGTTTTCTTTTATTAGCCCTTCAGGTTTTCCGGGTTCAGTCCTAATAGCTCTGGCAGAACGAACAGGCCGTCTTTGCGGATCAGCACATCGTCAAACCAGATTTCCCCTCCACCGTACTCGGGACGCTGAATATTGACCATATCCCAGTGGATTTGGCTGCGGTTTGTATTGTCCGCATTTTCATAAGCGCGACCTGGTGTGAAGTGGAAGCTGCCCGCAATTTTTTCATCGAACAGAATATCATTCATCGGATTCAGAATGTATGGATGGACGCCAATCGCGAACTCCCCGATGTAGCGCGCTCCCTCGTCCGTATCGAAAATTTGATTCAGCTTTTCGGTGTTGTTGGAGGTCGCTTCGATAATTTTACCGTTTTCGAAGGTCAGGCTGACGTTTTCAAATTTGGTCCCCATATAGCTCGTTGGCGTATTGTACGTAATTTTGCCGTTAACGGAGTCGCGCACTGGCGCCGTAAAAATTTCCCCGTCTGGAATGTTGCGCAGCCCGGAGCAGATGACATTCGGAATATCCTTGATCGAGAAGGTCAGGTCTGTGCCCGGTCCAACCAGTCGAACTTTATCCGTACGAGCCATCAAATCCTTCAATGGCAAGAAGGCTTCGTGCATCTTTTTGTAATCGAGGGAGCAGACGTCAAAGTAGAAATCTTCGAATGCCTCTGAGGACATATTCGCGCTTTGCGCCATCGCTGCCGTCGGATAGTTGAGAAGTGTCCAGCGAACATTGGAGATCAAGTAATCATTGAGGTCCTGTATCACTTTTTGGTGAGCACGGCGTCGTTCAACCGGAACATCTGACATCTCGCTGTCATTTTCCGGGCCGTTGATCACGATGTAAGCATCCAAATCTTTGTACATCGGCTCTTCCCATTTCACCAGATGCGCGGCACGCTCCTCGCTTGCGCCAAGCATGAGCTCGCGTTGAATCGTCGGATCGAGTATTCGCACAAACGGATAGGCGCCCAAAGCGTATGCCTGCTTGACCAGTTCTTTTGCCAGTGCGTGACCTTCCCCACGAACTTCGATCAACAGACTTTCTTTTTCCTGCAGGCGGACAGAGTGGCCGAGCAGATTTTCTGCCAGTTTTACGATACGAGTATCCAACATGCTTATCTCCCCCACGTTCATAGATTGTGATATGTACAAAAACCACGGCTGTTAAAAAATATTTTACCGAATAGACTGACCTTTTTCAATTAACGATTGGATTTGCTTACTCGTTTCTTCCAGATCGGTCGCATCCAGTTGATATTGAATCTGCTTCACATAAGCGCTCTGTTTATTCTCATAGCGGGGATCGTAATAATAGACTAAAAGGGAAGCAATGGCAAAACGGTAATCCTTGATGCGGAGTGCTTCCCGCAAAAGTGCTGCCTGCTCGGTAGGCATCCGTCTCGCAATCGAAGCATATGCTGGCTCGACCTTTTCCGCAAAATCTGACCGCCACGAATACGGTGTTACGTATTCGTCATAGATTCTCTGTACGCGAACTTCGAGGGGGGCTGTCAATTGAATGTGTACAGCCTGTTCCTTGGCCTCTAGTAAAAAAGGCGGCAAAATGGCATTTCCAATCCGTTTGCTTTCTGCCTCCATGACAAAAAATGGCGCATCCTGGTGTCGTCTCAACGTTTCAAACAGCCGGGCATCAAACATCTTCTGATTAGCTGGCTTCCCTTTGCCGATATGACCAAACACAGAACCCCTATGACCGGCCATCCGCTCTAGATCAATGATCGGCAGACCTTTTTCCTCCAGCCTGCCCAGCAGTTCTGTTTTCCCAACGCCCGTCATACCGTGCAATAAATAGATCGGTACTCGCATTTCGTATGGCTGGATGGTTTCCAGAACATGCTGGCGGTATGCCTGATAACCGCCTTGCAGACGTCGTACTCGCAGCCCGGCAAACGTGGAGAAGGTAGCCATTGCCCTACTGCGCATTCCGCCTCTCCAGCAAAAAATAGTAGGCGGCTCTCCCTGCTCTTCTCCTCGCTGACGAATCGCCTGCATCAACGCGTCCATTTTTGGGGATACGATTTGCATGCCCAGCCATTGAGCAGCGGCCTGCCCCTCCTGCTTGTACATCGTACCTACCTTTGCCCGTTCAAAGTCGCTGAACAGCGGAATATTGACGGCTCCCGGGATCGACTCTCGCGCAAATTCGCCCGGTGATCGGACATCTACCAAATTGCCGTATCCTTTTAGCAATAATTCTTCAACGGTCACCTCTTGCAATTTTACGTCACCCTAACTTCTGTTATGCTAGATTTACTAATTTTATCATTATTCCTCAAATGGTAGGAAGGTGAATGTTAGCAAATATAACTATTAACATCTTTAAACACAATTGCACATTTGGTATAGTTATCACCAGGTGATGCAAAGTGTATACCATAGGTAAATTTGCAAAAATGATAGGTGTTACTCCTAAAACGTTAAGAGAGTGGAACAAGTCAGGCAAATTCATTCCTGCTCTCGTAAAGGAAAACGGCTATAGGTACTACTCAGAAGAACAGTTTTACGAGTATTTACGTAAACCTGCTGCCCAGCAAGAACGAATCACAGTAGGATACTGTAGGGTATCGCGGCTGAAACAGAGAGATGAACTTGAGCGACAAATTGAGAATGTGAAAACCTATATGATCGCAAAAGGTTATTCATTTGACGTAATCACAGACATCGGCAGCGGTATCGATTATGAAAAACGCGGTTTGTTACTTCTAATGGATTTCATTATTCAAGGGAAAGTAGAAAGAGTAGTTGTCCTATACAAAGACTCATTATTGCGATTTGGATTCGAACTATTTGAAAACCTGTGTAAACGTTTTGACGTAGTGATTGAGATTATTGACCACACAGGGAAATCAGAAGAGCAGGAGTTACTCGAGGATTTGATTCAGATCGTAACGAGTTTCAGTTGTAGGTTACAAGGCAAGCGAGCGAATCAGGCTAAGAAGATGATTCAGGAGTTGATGGATGATGATTCTGGCTAAAAAGGTCAGACTCCAGCCAACTGCAGAGCAAGAAAAACAACTATGGAAATCTGCTGGCATTGCTCGTTGGGCATACAATTGGACACTGGCAAGACAAGAAAAAAACTACCGAAACGGCGGGAAGTTCCTATCTGACAGTAGAATACGTAAAGAGCTGACACAACTAAAACAGGCAGGCGAATATTCTTGGCTATATGATGTCTCCAATAATGTAACCAAGCAAGCGGTTAAAGATGCTTGTGACGCATATAAGAAGTTCTTTAAGAAATTTACAGAAAAACCCCGATTTAAGAGTAAGAAACAATCGAAGCCTGCCTTCTACAACGATACAGTAAAACTAAAGGTCAAGCATAGACTGGTACGAGTCGAAAAAGTAGGATGGGTGATAACTTCTGAGCAGTTACCATTGGATACCAAGTTCCTTAATCCTCGTATCTCATTTGATGGGAAGTATTGGTGTATTTCTGTCGGTATAGAACAAGAAACAGTGAAACCTGTACTGACAGAGCAAGTAATTGGAATAGATGTAGGAGTGAAAGAACTTGCAGTCTGCTCCAACGGAATGATAATTAAGAACGTTAACAAAACAAAAGCAGTAAAAAAAGCTGAGAAACGCCTTCGTAGGTTGCAACGAAACGTTTCGCGTAAATACGAGATGAATAAGGAGGGAAGCCGTTTTGTCAAAACAGGCAACATTGTAAAAGTGGAAAAATCCATACATTTGCTTTATCGGAGGCTAACGAATATTCGCATCAATCACATCCATCAAGCTACGAACGCTATCGTGAAAACCAAGCCTAGCACAGTAGTGATGGAAACGTTGAATATCAAAGGTATGATGAAGAATCGCCACTTGTCTAAAGCGATCGCTCAACAGAAGCTGTATGAGTTCAAACGACAGCTAGCGTATAAATGCGAGAAATACGGCATTCGTTTTCTGGAAGCGGACAAATGGTATCCTTCATCAAAGACCTGCTCAAAATGCGGTGCTGTCAAAAGAGACCTCCGCCTATCTGATCGGATATTCAAATGCGGTTGTGGGCTAGAGATAGATAGAGACTTGAACGCTGCTATCAATCTAGCCAAACTAGCAAGCTGACACCGAAAAGTAAATGCTAGTATGTAGGATTCGTTGTATCCGAATTTACGCCTGTGGAGTGTCATACCAAATGTAAGTAGCTTTACGCAAAAGCAGACACAAAGAAGCAGGAAGCAAACAAAGGATGTGTAAACTTTTACAATCTTTTGGCAACGGTAATAACCATGTCAGAGACTATCAAGCTTACGTCCTTTACCACCAAGGGAGGCTGCGGCTGCAAGATTAGTCCGGATGCCCTGTCCGCTGTCTTGAAAAAGCTGCCTGCTCCACCTGTACGTGATCCACGTCTGCTCGTGGGAGTAGAAACCTCTGATGACGCTGGCGTCTTCCAATTGACCGATGAGCTGGCTATTGTGCAGACACTTGACTTTTTCACACCGATTGTGGATGACCCGTATTGGTTTGGACAGATTGCCGCCGCCAATGCGATTAGCGATGTCTTCGCCATGGGAGGCAAGCCGATTACGGTACTGAATATCGTCGGCTTCCCTATATCCAAGCTTGACCCGTCCATCCTGACAGAAATATTGCGGGGTGCTGCTGATAAAGTAGCAGAGGCAGGAGCCGTGCTGGTCGGCGGTCACTCGATTGACGATCCCGAGCCTAAATTCGGACTCGCCGTCACTGGTACTGTCCACCCTTCCCGCGTACTAACCAATGCCACAGCAAAGCCTGGTGATGTGCTGATTTTAACCAAGCCGATTGGTGTCGGGATTCAAACCACAGCGATCAAACGCGACGCTCTTTCTGCTGACAAGACGCAGCGAGTAATGACCGTCATGGCCACTCTCAACAAGTACGCAGCAGAATGCATGGAAGCTTACCCGGTCAATGCATGTACGGATGTGACAGGGTTTGGGCTGATGGGTCACTCCCTGGAAATGGCTGAAGGCAGCAAGGTAGGAATCCGCATATATGCCGATCAGGTTCCGATATTGCCTGGAACACGTGAGCTGGCAGAGCAAGGCATTATTCCCGGTGGCAGCAAGTCCAATTTCCGCTGGGTAGCCGATCGCGTTCATTTTCCTGATGAGATGGAGGAGCTTGATCGCTTGATTTTGTGTGACGCCGTTACTTCGGGGGGGCTTTTGATCAGCTTGCCTGCTGAGGACGGGTATCGTCTCCTCGAAGACCTGCATGTACGCGGTATCAGCTGGGCAAAAGTCATTGGTGAGGTCGTACCGGAGCTGCCAGGAACAATTTCGGTTGTTTCCAAAAAACGGTGAAAATTTTTCTTGCATTGGTTCCGGGATCTGGAGTATTCTAGTCAACAAGAGTTTATCTGATGAAAAAATTTTGAAAGACGGGAGTGTTGGTTCATGGTAATTGCTGTAGTTCTCTGCGCTTAGGTAAGGCCGCTTGTGAGGGGCTTTGCCTCTTCCAACCTTATCGAAAGCTAGAAGCTGCAGGATGCCTGAACCGCTTCCGTCTTTTCCCGATATGATGTGGGCACCAGCTTTACGGGGTAGTAGTCGGTTTTTTTGGTACCAAGTATGTCTTGGCCAGAAACCGTTTCTTTCGCTCCCTCGTTTTGCCGGTTTTTTCCCCCTCCCACCCTTTTGTATCGTTCGATAAAGCGCAAGCGGAAGAGCATCGTCTCTTTCCCGTTTGCGCTTTTTTGCATAGAGCACAGCATCTGCTGGCACCGAACCAGAAAATGAATGGAGGAATTTTTGTTATGCATTGGCGTTCTTGGGACCTTAACTTAAAAGTGCGTCTCTTCGGCGAACTGATTACCCATACTTTCTTTTGGATGTACTTTCCGTTTATGGCCCTCTATTTTAGTGAAACGTTTGGCAAAGACGTTGCTGGTCTCCTCCTCATGGTGCCGCCGCTCCTCGGAATGGTGTCCAATCTGTTTGGCGGTTATCTCTCAGATAAAGTCGGCCGCAGGTTTACGATGCTCCTTTCGTTGTCTATGTCGACCACTATGTTTGCTTTATTCGCTTTTTCTCCCTCCCCTTTGGTGGACTATTTTGCCTTTATCGGAATTGGAATCGCGGGCGCTCTTTACTGGCCTGCCAGCTCGGCAATGGTAGCGGATTTGACGACCGAGGAAGATCGTCGGATAGTCTTTGCCACTTTTTACACAGCAATGAACTTTGGAGTAGTGGCAGGTCCCGTCCTCGGGTCGTTCTTCTTTGTTCATTACCGCTTTGAGCTTTTAATCGTCTGTACGATCATCGAATTGCTTTTTTTCATCACGATATTCTTTTTGATCAAAGAAACACTGCCGGCTGAAATTCGCCTGGAGAAAGCAAAAGAACGCTTCTCCCTGACACAGCAGTTCAAAAGCTACGCCGTCATTTTCCGCGACAAAGTATTTGCTCTCTACATCCTCGCTGGGATTTTAGTCGCAATCGGCTTTATGCAGTTGGATATGTATATGGCCTTGTACGTGAAAGAGCACGTCATGTCTCAGCCGCTCTTTTCTTGGGGAGATTGGAGTTTCTCCGTTGGTGGAACAAGTGCATTTGGGTGGCTGATGGGATTGAACGGACTGTTGGTTGTCTTGTTTACATTGCCTGTCACGCAGTGGTTCCAACATTGGAGTGACCGCAATAGCCTGGTCATCTCATCCGTTCTGTACGGCTTCGGGATGTTCCTGATGGCCTTTACGACAAACATCTGGTTCTTATTCGGCTGTATGGTGATTTTAACGCTGGGTGAGTTGATTCGCACTCCAGTCGCTCAAAGCTTTATCAGTAATTACTCGCCAGAAGACGCACGCGGTCAATACATGGGAGCATCGTCCCTGCAATTTTCCATCGGACGCTTCATTGCTCCCATGACGATTGGTTTATCGCAATGGTTATCGCCTCTAGGTGTGTTCGGCATCATTTTGGGCATCTCCCTACTGAGTGCGTATTTGTATATCATCTTGTTCCGCATGATTCCCGCCGAACAGGCAAACGAATCGCTGTACTCCTAAAGCCCGGCCCCCTCGTGGGTCGGTTTGTTAGGCGAAATGGTAATAGAAAAACAATCCTAGCATATAGTGATTACTAGAATGTTGAATGACTTGCTAGGAGGTTTTCTCATGATTCAACCACAGGCATTTGCTACATTCAGGCGAGCAGGAGGACATGAGTATCGTACATCCGCCTATATTCAGTGGGGCACCTCTTTTCGTTCACTAGGAAGCTGTCTCTTACTAAATCCCGGAGCCGCAACACTCTATCGCGAAAGACCAGCACCGAATCATTCTATAAGTGGCCAAATTACGCTCGATCCTACTATGCGGCAATTGGTCAAAATACTGGCGGAAATCTATCAGAATCAATCACTCGATGGCAGACTAACCATCTACAATTTATTTACCCTCCAAAACCCCAAGTCATCTGAGGCCATTGCCTCTTTTGAAAAGCTCGTTGAAAAAGGCGAGGCCACGCTAAAAGAACAATTGGTACCAATTCAAGAACTGCAGCAGCATCCGTGGATTCTTCTCGGGTGGGGCTGCCCTGCGAGAGCCTACTGGAAACATCTTCCTCTCCTGAAACAATTGTGGCTGCAACAAATCACTGCATCCGGCATACCTTTTTTCGGAAAAAGGTGTGCCAATGGTAAAGACTACTACCATCCTTGTCCGCAGCTATACGCTTCCCGAGATGTGATTCTGCAGGATTTGGTCAATGAACACTCGCAGACTGTTCCAAAGAGTATTCAGCCTTTTTAAGTGGATTAACGAGTACGATGTTGGCCACGAGCAATTAGTAATTCTTTCCTGGTAAAAAAAAGAACCTGCTTCCCGGTTAGGGGAAGCAAGCTCTGCTCCATGCCTCATAACAACTAAGGCATCTCATTTGCCTCGTAATACTCATCCCGGTCAAAGCGACCTCGCATCCATTTATACGTATCGTCGTAAATACCGCGCATAACTGAGTCTTTGCTATTCGCTGCTTCGATCAACGTTTTGGAGCCGTAGTAATACGCGTGCACATTGTTCTTATCCATACCCAGCTTGTGGGCTGCAACCAGCTGGTTGTAATAAATCTGATAGAACTTCGGATCGCGGTACATCCGCTCGTCCCCTTCAATCTCTACACCCATGCCATACTTGCTGACAACATCCAGCACACCCTCGATCCGATCGAGTCCAACAGGCTTGTCGCTGTAATAGTTCGGCTGCAGGAATGCATAGTCGAAATACATGGATTTCCACTCAGCTACGCCAGGTGCGCCGAAATATGGAATCCAATAGAAACGAAGCGCTTCGTCGTGCACCATGCTGGCCATGTCACGAATCAACTCACGTTCTTTCGGTGCACTGTCCTCGATTAGCTCATGAAACCAGTAAATGCCCTCCAGCTTGAGATAAGCATAACCTTCTTTGTTCCATCGTTTTTGGAGTTCCTGGAAGTACCATTCCAGCGCTTGCTTGCGATTCAGATATGCTTGCTCCTCTCCGATCCCAGCCGGGTTGAAAGACAGGGTCGGTTTATCCTCAGCTAGCTTGCCAAAGTCGGTCTGATTAGCAGCCGGATACGGCAAGGCAAGGACAACTTTTTCTTGTGTCGGTGTGGTGTACAGCGTTCCGCGCAAACGGTTGTACTCCCGCATCGCCTGGTTCAAAGCATCTAGCTGCTTGCCCGATCCAAACAGGTCGTTCATATAGCCCTTCCAGCCATCTTTGGTGACAGGCATGTTTTGATAAGGCAAAAAGAGGACTGTATCAAACATTTGATCACGCATATAGCCATCTGCTGTCCGATAGCCAACCATCGGCAAGAAATCTTCTTTGCTCCAGGTACCGCGATCACCGTATGCTCCCGAGTATGCGAGCAGCATATTTTCCACGCGGTTCCCTGCCTTTTTATCTTCCATGAGCTGTGTCGGGCTCGGTGGCGGCAACAAGACCGGACCGCCTTCCCACTGACTGCTCGATTTGGCCCATACTTCCAATTGGCGGGCAAAAGCGAATACTTTTACCGGAAACGATACCCGGACATAGCGCGTTTCTACGTCTGGGAGTGTTACTGCCAGCGTGCGTTCGACTACCTTTGTCTCCGCTGCCGATACATCGTGCAAGGCTTTTCCGGCATACGACCATGCCTTGCCATCGCGCGATACTTCAACGTCCATGTATTCGGGCATAGTGATCCCTGATGTTTTCTGCTGCTTGAACGTCAAGGTCACTCTCTCCAGCGGTTTTTCTTCGGATAAGGCGACGGTCACTTTTCGACCGAACTGACGGTTATATCCAGTCCAATCCTGTGATGGCGTAACCAATCCGCCGACGGGACCAGGATATTGCTTCTCTACCTCACGGAAATACGTATCAGGAGGTCCGAAAGTGTTTACAGCAGTAAAGCTGCCCGGAGCTACGTTGATCAGCTCGTCCTGTTCAGCAGGTTCATTCGCTTCTTCTGGTTCCGTAGATTCCTTTGCATCTCCTACTGTTGCCGGGTCATCCTTGGTTTCGGTAGCCTTAGTATCGGTAGCCGCAGTTTTGTTAACCTCTGCTTTGTCGTCCTTTGTTTCACTTGCCTTGGCTGCTGAGGTGCTCGTTTCTGCTTTCGAATTTGAGCTGACAACAGAGTCGGATGTAGCCGGACTCGTCTCATCTGTCGCAGCTGGCGGCTTGCCCGCATCTTTGATTTCCACTGGAACCGTTATGGTTTTGTACCCCACTGTAACCGTTACGTTCCCTTTTCCGGGAGTAGGACCGGCTACGAAGGTGCCATCAGACAAAATCGTTCCAAGCTCAGGTCGATCAAAAGCAAAAATCGGAGTAAAGGGAAGCTTGTCTCCCGCAACACCTGTTACTTTCAAACGCTCACTCGTCCCTGCCAGTACGCTTAAAGTGGAATCGCTCACCGTAAAATTCGCTTGCTCGGCCTGCTGATATCTCGCATCCAAAATGCGTTCTGCGATAACGGCTGCCTCGGCACGTGTCACAGTACCTGCAGGATTAAACTTGCCACCTGCTCCCTGCATCCAGCGTTGATTGGTGACATCGTTAATAGCGTCTTTGGCGTAATCAGCCATTTCCTGCTCATCACTGTAAGATACCGCGCTTTGGCCTGTTGCTTTTTTGACGCCACCCGCCTTTATCAAACGTGCCAGCATGACAGCCAGATCCTGCCGGGTCAGTGGATCACTGGCGCCTAATGTTTGAGCGTTCCGACCGTTCATGACACCCATCTCACTCAATCCGTATACATAAGGCGCATAAGGGCTATCCATTGGTACATCTTCAAAGCTGGCTTCCCGCAGATGATTTGGCGCAAGTCCCACTACCTTGGTCAACAGTACCGCTATATCCTGACGAGAAATGGTGTTCTGTGGGTTAAATCGGCCATCCCCTTGACCGTTGATCAAATGGAGCGAAGCCAGCCTGTTAACTGCATTACGGGCATAGCTGGTTCCCAGATCGGAAAACTCGGCCACCTGCTCCTCTGTTTTTGGAGTTTCCAACTCCTGCTTCTTCGGTTCTGTGGCGGCATTGGCCATCGGTGCCGTTTGAATCAGCAAGGTGGACACTGCCAGACAAGCTGCTAACATACGGCTCCCAAATCGTTTCTTTCTCATTTCTTTTTCTCCTCCAATATGCCCCTTCTATAATGCTATTCGGTCGGGGAAACCATTGGCTGACGAGGTGGTCTTGGTCCAAAAAACTGGTAGTAATCTACCTTGATGTTCCCGTTGTAAAGCTTTCGCTTCTTACTCGCCGTGCGCCCAAAGTGTTCTTCAAACTGCTCGTCTGAAGTGATAATGTAAAACGACCACGTATCCATAGCAGCAAACGTCTGACCCATCTCGCGGTACATCCGGCTAACCTGCTTCCATTCACCCAGCCGCTCACCATATGGCGGGTTGCAGATCAAGTAGCCATATTTGCGCTTGGTTCGCACATCACGCACATCCATGCGCTGGAAGTGAATCAGATCGTCTACGCCTGCTTCTGTTGCATTTCGACGGGCGATCTTCAAAATTTCATCATCCAGATCCGTACCAATGATCTCCAGCTTTTGATCATAGCGGGCCAGATCGTGCGTTTCTGCGCGTGCTTCACGCCATGCGGTCTTGGGAATCACCGGCCAGCTCTCCGATACAAACTCCCGGTTCATTCCCGGTGCGATGTTTTGTCCGATGAGCGCAGCTTCAATCGGGATTGTCCCAGATCCACAGAATGGGTCCATAAACACGCGATCCGGTTTCCAGCGAGACAGCATGATCATTGCTGCTGCCATCGTTTCCTTTAATGGCGCCGTACCGATCATCTCGCGGTAGCCTCGTTTATGCAGGCCAGGTCCAGACGTATCAATCGTCAAGGTCGCCACATCCTTATGAAGCGCCACCTCGATCTTGTACAGGGGTCCCTGCTCCTCGAACCAATCCTGTTTGTACGTCTTTTTTAGGCTTTCCACTACCGCTTTTTTCACGATAGCTTGGCAATCCGGCACACTGAACAACGTCGATTTGACTGACTTTCCTTCTACGGGAAACGTGGCATCTTCTGTGATCCAGTCCGCCCAAGGCAATGCCTTCGTTTTTTCAAACAGCTCGTCAAAAGTGGTCGCTTTAAACTCCCCAATCTTTAGACGCACGCGATCCGCAGTTCGTAACCATAAATTTGTTCGAGGAATGGCAGAAATATCTGCAGAGAACGTAACTTTTCCATTTTCTACCTGAGCTGGTCCGTAACCAAGGGCTTTTACTTCCTCAGCCACAACTGATTCCAATCCAAAAGTCGCCGTAGCGATCAATTCTACTTTTTGCATGCTACAATCTCCTGTCCGTACCAAAATGCTTGCTTGCTACCCTTATAGATCTTGTTCAAAAAGGAGGACAAACAGAGCCGAGAAGTTCAAGGCGCGGCAGACCTGAGTAGCGGAGCGTAGGTGAGTCTACGTGAGCAACGGAGGGGCAACGCAACGCAGAAATTCGACAGCTATGTTTCCCGGACTTTTTGAACGTCCTCTTAATACTATATTACCCGATTTGATTGCAGGGTTGGTAACCTTCTCTAAAAACAAAAGACCCGCCACGAAAAATGAAGTGGCAGGAACAGGATGACGAGTAAACCTACTGGTAATCCTATGTAGAAATTACAGCGGTCAGGAGAGGAAAAGCATGCCCGAATTACCAGAAATGGAGACGTACCGCCGGTTGCTGCAAGAGCGCATCGGTGGACGGTCCATTACCGCTACCCTTGTACAGAGGGAAAAAACCATTAACCTGCCCCCGAATGAATGGAACCGGATTCTGCTCGGAAATCGGATAACCCTCGTAGATCGACGCGCCAAGCATCTCTTGTTCCACTTAGAAAGTAGTCATGTGCTGCTGCTTCATTTGATGCTTGGCGGGTTTCTTTACTATGGATCGACTGAGGACAAGCTGGATCGGACAGCGCAGGTGACGATTTCCTTTGACGATCACATTCTTTATTTTCACGGACTTCGTCTGGGGTATCTGCATCTGCTCACCACCTGGCAGCTGGACGAGCGACTGGACCCTTTAGGCCCCGAGCCGTTGGATCCGTCCTTTACCCTCACGCGATTCACAGAATTGCTTACGGAAAAACGAGGCATCCTCAAAACGGCGCTCGTCGACCAGCACTGGCTCTCCGGAATCGGGAACTGCTACTCGGATGAAATCTGCTTTGATGCAGCCATTTTGCCGACCCGGCGGATACCGGAGCTGACAGATGAGGAGATCAAGCAGCTCTTCCATTCCATGCAAGCTGTCTTAAAAGAAGCGATCCAGTTTGGCGGTTACATGGAGCCGCCTTTTTATCGCGATGATGATTTGACGGGCGGCTTCAACGATCGCTGCCGGGTATATGACCGGGGAGGAGAGCCGTGTGTACGCTGCGGAAAGCTGATTTCCAAAGGCAAGCTGTCTTCCCGCAAGGTTTTTGCCTGTACTAACTGCCAACACTGACCTAAGGATTTTCTCCTTTTTCCATCTGTTTGCTCATGTACACCTGCTCCGTACCGGACGACGTGAATCCCGCACCCTCCAATAGCTCAAACAGCATTTCGTCGGAAGCTCTCAGATTGAACGTAGATCGGCGGCACACCAGCTCATAAGGCGCGTAGACTTTTGCCAATGCCGTTGCCAGAATGTTTTTTGCATCAGGATGCCCGGATTGTGCAACGCACTGACGAAGGACAATCGCGCTAAGGGTCCCTTCTTCATTCAACACGCTTTTGTACATCGCATAGCCGACGACTTGCCCGCTTTGATCCTCTACCAGTAAAGTCTGTGCATCTCGCAAGCTTTGCCATTGATTTTGCCAAGGGACATCCGCACGATAAAAAGGCAGCGCCGCCACTTCCTGCGCCCATGCCGCCCTCACCTGATAGGGACTGTTTACTTGCTCACCAAATGCCTGCTCAGGAAGTGCATCCATTCGTTGCCAAAATAATAGACGATCATCGACTCGATACCCTAGCTGCTCATAAAGCGCAATCGCTTTCTCATTTTGACTGAGCGCCTCCAATGTGGCTACATCCATTCCCGCTTCCCGGTACAAGTCCAGAGTAGCCTGGATCAAAAGACGTCCTACTCCCTGTCGGCGGTATTCCGTTGCCACGCCTGTGCCTCCGTTCCACGCCACTTTTTGATCCCCAATCATTCGCAGACCGTTCGCAACAAGGCCGACTGGCTCCGTGCCATCAAAAGCCACAACCGAAAGCGACATGACGTAGCCCTCGGCTCCTAGTCGCTGAACCAGGCTCTCCTCGGTCATGGTAACGGGAATATAATAGCCCTCAAATCCTCTATTCCAAGCTTTTGTTACTTCAGCAAAGGTACATTCACTCATCCGCTTGATGGTAATCATGGTATCACCTTCCATATCTATTAATAAAATTATTTTAATCGCTAAAAATTAAAGATTCAATCATTTTCCTCCGACACATCTCCCAAACTGTCACTTGCAGGTCCGGCATGGTAAGATAAATAAAATTGCTTATCCGGGAGGTACCCATGCGCAAACAGCTTACGGTCGGCTCGCTTCTTCCCACACGTGCAGCCATACAAACGGCGAGTCCCACTCCCGTATCCATGGAGCCGGTACCACAAACACAAGTACCCACTACCCCTTTCTCACCCGTACCTGCCCGTCAATGGGAAATGGAGAAGAAACAAGTCCAAGTAAAGCAGCGAGAACAGTCCTTTTCCATTCCATTTGCCCCCTGTCAAACACTTCTGGAGGCAGCCCTTGCAAAAGGACAGCCTATCTCTTACAAATGCCAAGAAGGATATTGCGGAAAATGCAGCGTCCAGGTGACATCCGGCGATGAATGGCTTGACAAGCCTACATTACAGGAACAAACAAAGCTCGGTAAAAATCTGGCTGCAGGCTATCGTCTCGCTTGCCAAAGCAGATTTCGATCCACAAAAAGAAGGTAAAAGGTGGCAGCAGCATGAAACCAACACGAATCCTCCTGTTCGCTGGAGGCACTCTGGGAAACTGGGCACTTCGTGATATTCGCAGGGATGATTGGCTAGTCGGTGTGGATCGGGGCGCCTTGTTTCTCGTCCGTAACAGTCTCACCCCCCGCCTCTCCATCGGCGACTTTGATTCTGTCTCTGCGGAAGAAATGGAGGAAATCGAGCAGCACAGCAGTCACGTCTCCTCCTGCGATCCCGTTATGAAGGATTTGACTGATACTGAAATGGCCCTGATCTGGGCGCTCGACCAACAGCCTGCCGAAATCCTTCTTATCGGCGTTCTCGGTTCTCGATTTGATCATACGCTAGCCAATGTTCACTTGTTGCAAAAAGCTCTACACGCCAAAATCCCGTGCCGAATTGTTGATGAGACAAATGAAATTACTTTGATCGATCGCCAATGCACAGTAAACCGGGATCATTTTGCCCACGTATCCCTCTTGCCGCTAACCCCGGAAGTGACAGGTATTACGCTAACCGGATTTTTATATCCGCTGGCGAATGCGACTCTACGGATTGGTGACACCCTGGGCATCAGCAATGTGCTCAGTGAAGAAACGGGGACAATCCACATCGAAACCGGCAAGCTGCTGGTGATGAAGAGCAAGGACTCCTGACTATGAATAAAGGATCTTCCGTCACGTAAAGCGATGGAGATCCTTTTTTCTTTTCAAATATTGTCTACTCTTCCACATGAAGCGGCAATTGCCAATCAATCTCCTCGATGCCTTTGGAACGCAAAAATTGATTTGCCCGTGAAAAAGGACGACTGCCAAAGAAACCCCGATTAGCCGAAAACGGGCTCGGATGCACAGACGCTATGATGCAGTGCTTTGTCGTATCAATAAACGACGCTTTTTCTTGCGCATGCTTCCCCCACAGAATGAAAACGAGTGGCGTCTCTCGTTGATTTAACAACGTGATGACCTGATCGGTAAACGTCTCCCACCCAAGACCTTTGTGAGAATTCGGATTGCCACCGCGCACCGTCAATACCGTGTTGAGCATCATGACTCCTTGCTTGGCCCAATGCGTCAAATACCCATGCTCCGGAATGACACAGTTCAAATCGCTTTGAAGCTCTTTGTAGATGTTTTGCAAGGAAGGCGGGGGTTTGATTCCCGGTTTGACTGAAAAGCTGAGACCATGTGCTTGGCCAGGCCCGTGATACGGGTCTTGTCCCAAAATAACCACCTTGGCTTGCTCATAGCTCGTCAAGTGCAGTGCCGTAAAAATGTGAAACATATCTGGATAAATCGTATGCGTTTGGTACTCATCTTTTAATGTTTGCCGCAGCTTCAAATAGTATGGTTTTTCAAATTCCTCTGCCAGTACAGGCGCCCAATCATTTTCCAATATGGCCATTATTCCTCACCTTGTCCATTTTGTCTTATTTTCTACCTTATCACAAAGCAAGGAATCACTAAACAAGCATTCCGTCCTAAGAAAACCTTTACCCTTGCCATCTCAAGGAGGTGCGATCGCTTTTAGCGGCACTCCAGAATCATAAGCGTCGCGCTCATAAATTCTTATTCGTTCTGAAATATAGGACCTTTCGATAGAGAGTCCTATCTTTTTAGAAGTTTCTAGTCTTTCTTCCTAGTACCCTTGGTTGATAGCCCCCTTTGTCGATTTTTGTCATAATATTTGCTGGGAAGATATAGATAATAATGGGAGAGAGGTTTCTCAACATGAAATGGGACATCAAATCATTTTTGGGGGGCATCATTGTTGGCTCGGTGCTGTTCTCAGGCATCGCTTTGGCCGCTCCAGCTTTTCCAGATGTGACAGAAGGAAGCAAAACACCGTTCACCTACTACTTCGAAGGCGTTCCTAAGTCGCCACCTGGCGACGTACAAGGCATTATGTACAAAAATTCTGTGTATGTCCCTATCCGCTTCGTCGCAGAAAACTTGAACAAGCCAGTCATCTACGATGCGAAAACAAAGTCGATTTTTATCGGAAAGCTGCCAGTTGCAAAAATGTATTCAAAGATGGAGGCAGTCGAGCTGGTCAAAAAGAAATTCGCCGGCAGTCTCACTCCTAACCATGTGGTAGAGTACGATCACGACGACGAAAAGGGACACTATGTCATTCAAGTATACCAAACGGTCGTCAACAATTTTCAGTCCGGTGATAGCTATACGAGCACATATGGCTGGTTTGTCGTAAACCCGAACACAGGTGAGGTTAAATCCTTGCTATAATCACGCACTTATTCTTTTTTAGACCAAGAACAGCGGCTAACTAGGGGTCGCTGTTCTTTCGTTTTCCAAATGGTGGCTACAATTTAGTTGACAATGATAATCTATCTCACTACTATGAATAGGATGGTATCACTAAAAAAGAGGTGTATCGTTCATGATGATGGAAATCAAAACCATTGTTGTTCAGGAAGGCTTTGCGGACAACATTATTCAAAAGTTTAGTCAGCCCGGAGTCGTCGAGGAAGCTCCCGGGTTTGTAGATTTAAGCATCATGGTACAGAAACCGCGAAAAGGCGAAGAGGAAGTCGTAGTCATGATCCGCTGGGAATCAAAAGAAATGTGGAAACAATGGGAACTTAGCGAGCCTCATCTAGAGGGCCACAGAAAAGCAAGAGGACAACAACGCCCTGAATATATCATTAGTTCCAAAAGCGGTCATTACGAGCTAAAAGCAATAAAAGAGCCTCGTCCTTCATCATCACCCACATGATAAAACAAAAAAACAGCCTGCCACCGGCATAATCGGAGGCAAAGCTGTTTTTTTATACCAAACCGTACTTCTCCATTTTGCGATAAAGCGTAGAGAGACTGATCTGCAATTGTTCCGCGATCGCTGCCTTATCCTGTCCATAGCTCGGGTCAGCGAAAAATTGCTCCAGAACTGATTTTTCGTACATGTACATCCGTTGTTCCAGCCCCTGGTTATTTTCCTTCCTCCCTGCGCTTGTACCGTCACAGACACTGTCCAAATGAAGGTATTCCGGTAGTTCTTTGCTCGTAATCGTCGAATCCTCTGCCATGTTCACCATGTATTCCACGGCATTTTCCAATTGACGAATATTTCCCGGCCACTCATACGAACTAAGTCGCTGCGCAAGCTGAGAATCGAGCTCCAGCCTGCCTTTTTGCAAGAGCGTACCGTATCGATACAGAAAATGGTGCAAATAGAGCGAAATATCCTCCTTGCGCTCCCGCAAAGGCTTTAATCGCATTGGAATGACGTTGAGCCGATAATACAAATCCTCTCGAAACGTCCCCGCTCTCACCATACTCTCCAAATCCCGATGCGTAGCCGCAATCACGCGCACATCAATACCGAGTGTCTTGATTCCTCCCACCCGGTCAACGGTTTTTTCCTGGAGAACACGCAGCAGCTTGGGCTGTAGGGAAAGCGGAATATCTCCTACCTCATCTAAAAAAATCGTCCCCTTGTGTGCGAGCTCAAACTTCCCAGGCTTGCCTTCGCGGCGAGAGCCCGTAAATGCACCGCCCTCATAGCCAAACAGCTCGCTTTCCAACAGTGTTTCCGGGATCGCCGCACAATTAATCGCGATAAACGGATGCCTGCCCCGCTGACTTTCACTGTGAATGGCTCTTGCCAACAGCTCCTTGCCCGTCCCGCTTTCTCCGCGAATGAGGACAGTGGAAATGCTGTTTGTTATTTTCTTCGCTTTGGCGATCACGTCACGGAGCCCTGTTTCTGCTCCAATGAGCTGAGCGAAGTAAACAGGATTAACTGCAGCCTCGGGCATTTCCTCCTGAATGTTACAGCCTTTTTCGCGTTCTGCATCCAATTCCAGCAGCTTGTGCTCAATAAGTGAACTCGTATGCTGCAAAAACGGCATCCACTTTTCCGAATGATGCAGCATCTTTTCCTTTTGCTCAGGAGAGAACCCGATGATCCCGATCACACCGACTGTCTTCTCCCGCTTGTGCACAGGGAATCCGATCGTCGCTAGTTCCCGGCATTGCTGCAAAAACTTGCAGTTCATGCACTGCGACTCGTTCTTTTTCATGTCAAAAATCATACCTGGCTGCCCAGTCTGCAAAATCATTCGGAAGAACGAACCCTCCGGTGCAGGCAGTCCAATCAATTCCTGATAGTAACCGGTTCCGCTCACACGAATTCCCTGTTCATCCAGGATGGTGACGTCCAATCCCAGCACTTTGGAAATATTGTCTGCGTACGATTGAATGAATCCCTCAATCCGAGAAAATTCTGTCATGACATGCCCTCCTGCGTGACGTTCCTTACTCCTTGTTCGCTGTTTCCATCACGAGCAATGTAGCAAGCGCCTGCTCCAAGTCCGCGATGATGTCCTGTGCATCCTCCAAGCCTGTCGAGAGACGAATCAAGCCATCCGTGATATGAAACTTCAATCTTTCCTCTGTTGGAATCGACGAATGTGTCATGGAGGCTGGATGCTGCACCAGCGTTTCCGGATCTCCTAAGCTAAACGATATCATAGCTAGGCGCAGGGCGTTAATGAAAGATTTGGCTGCCTCGTATCCACCTTTGACCTCAAACGAGACAATTCCCCCCATACCGGCCATTTGTCGCTTTGCCAGCTCGTGCCCCGGATGGGAAGCTAGCCCTGGATAATAAACATGGGCAATGGCAGGATGGTCTGCTAAAAAGCGTGCGACTTCATCCGCATTTTGACAATGCTGTCTCACACGTAAGCCGAGCGTTTTTAAGCCGCGCAGAATCAGAAAGGCATCCCAGGCATTCAGGTTTTGCCCCAAGTCACCCATGACGTGCTTGCGCATGAATTGGATGTGTTCTTTTTTCGCAACGATAAATCCGGCGATCACATCACCGTGACCATTCAAATACTTGGTAGCGCTGTGTACGACCACATCAGCACCTAGCTCAAGTGGACGCTGCAAATATGGAGTCATGAACGTATTGTCTACGATGACCTGGATGTCGTGAGCGTGAGCCAGTTTTGATAATGCTGTGATATCTAACACAGTCAAGCAAGGATTAGAGGGTGTTTCGATGTAGAGGACCTTGGTGTTCGGTAAAATAGCCCGCTCAACTGCCTGCAAGTCCGTACAATCTACAAAATCGGTTGTAATTCCGTAACGAGGTGCCATTGATGTCAAAAATTTATAGCTGCCTCCATATACATCCCGCGTACATACGACATGATCTCCTTGTTGCAAGAACGCAAGCAAGGCTCCTGAGATCGCTGCCATTCCACTGCTAACACCGAGTGCAGCCTCCCCATTTTCCAATGCCGCTATTTTTTCTTCCAACGTCGCAATTGTTGGATTGCCGTATCTTCCATAGTAGGTTCCTTCCCGTTCTCCTGCTACGCAGGCAGCAGCCGAATCAGCGTCCGGAAAGGCATACGCAACAGCCGGCACCACCGCGGATACCACCGCTCCTGTTTTTTGACACGGGGTTTGGGCTGTATGAATAATAGCTGTATCCATCTTCCATTTTGTATTTGTCATGATCGTCTACTCTCCCTTTTCCTCAAA
This sequence comes from Brevibacillus sp. NRS-1366, assembly GCF_050467985.1. Taxonomy (NCBI): domain Bacteria; kingdom Bacillati; phylum Bacillota; class Bacilli; order Caryophanales; family Paenibacillaceae; genus Brevibacillus; species Brevibacillus sp. NRS-1366. The sequence continues at coordinate 43,819 of NZ_JBITPN010000011.1, forward strand.
TCTTTCTTTCCTTCACTAGCAAGGAATGTGCCAGAGCCAAAAAGCCGATCCCACCACGATTTTTGCACCTTCCTTACTCGTTTTTTCGCAAGCCTGCAAAGTCAAATTTCCATTAACAAAGCAAAAAGAGCCGTCGGATTGTCCTTCGGCTCATTATCATTCTTGCGAGATGCATTTGCAGCTTGGCAAAAACTCATTAAACGAGCATTCCGCCACCGCTTTGTCTGTATTTCAAAATTCCTTCTGCTGCTCGATAGGATAGAGCCCCCATCGTACCTGTTGGATTGTACCCGCTATTGTGCGCGAAGGCAGAAGCACCGACCACGAATACGTTCTCCGCATCCCACATTTGGAGATAGTTGTTTACAGCCGATGTATCAGGCGACGAGCCCATAATGACTCCACCTGTATTATGCGTCGACTGGTAAGGTGTAATATCGTAAGGTCCTAGCTTGCGATTGATTTCGATCTTCTCGCTTGCGCCCATTTCTTTGACAATCTCACCACACTTGTCCGCACAATAAGCTGCAAGTTGCCTGTCCTGTTCCTCAAAATCAAAAGTAATCCGCATCAACGGATCGCCAAAGGCATCCTTGTAGGTCGGATCAAGATCGAGGAAATGTTGGCGGAATGGCATGCAAGCGCCTTGGGCTCCTACAGACAAAATCCGGTTCGCGTATTTGATCGACGCTGCTTTGAATTCCTTGCCCCAGCTTGGCGTACCTTCGGGAACTTTATTGTTGGCAATGGGGCGTTGCCCTGTTTGGGAGATGCTAATATTCGCACCATGAATGAAATTGAGATCGGAATGATCAAAGTTGTCTCCGTTGTAATCATCCAGGCATATTCCCAGAGCGCCGGCACCCGCATAGTTATTGAACTCTTTATTATCAAAGAAGCCTACTGCCCCGCCTCGAATGACTTGATAAGCGTAGTTTTTGCCGATTACGCCTTTTCCTGTCGCTGGATCATACGGCTTGCCCAGATTGGACATGAGCAGGATCCGGGTATTGTTGAAAACATAGCTGGTCATCACGACGATATCCGCTGGCTGCTCAATCTCTTCACCTGTTGTGACATCGGTGTAGAGGACACCCGTCGCCTTTTTCCCGGTATGTAAGATGCGCCGAACGTGAGAATGCGTGCGGATTTCAAACTTTCCTGTCTTTTTAGCAACCGGAATGACTGTCACGACTGGATCTGCCTTTGCACCGTATTCACAGCCGAACCGTTCACAGAAGCCACAATACTGGCAGGCAGCCCGTGCTATTCCATCTGGGTTTGTGTACGCTTCCGACAAATTGGCAGAGGGCATCATGTACGGATGCAGATTTTTCTTTTTCGTCGCTTCGGCAAACATCTTCATGCTCGGTGTGCTCTTCATTGGCGGGCATGGAAATGGCTGTGAGCGCTTGCCTCCCAGTGGATTTTCTTCTCCTGCAATCCCTGCCATTTTTTCAAACTTGTCAAAGTACGGTTCCAACTGGTCATAGGTGATGCCCCAGTCCTGGATGGTCATGCCATCGGGTATTTTCTTCTCGCCGTAGCGTTCCACCGTTTTGCTGCGAATTTCAAAATCGTAGGGTAAGAAGCGGAATGTCTGCCCATTCCAGTGCACGCCTGATCCGCCAAGGCCTGTTCCTAGCAAGAAAGAACCGTAGGAACGCATCGGCAGGGCACGCACATTTGTCTTGCTCCGGAATGTAATTGTTTCTTTGGACAAATCCTGCATCATCTCGTAACGAAGGGCGTAGCGCAGCTCATCATGCACCATAAAGTAGTCTTCGGTTTTGCGTTCCTTGCCACGCTCCAGTCCGACGACCGTCAACCCTTGCTTCGTTAGTTCGGAGGCGATAACTCCCCCTCCCCAGCCTACACCTACAATGACTACATCAACCTTAGGCAATTTTTTCGCCATGACTATCGCATCCCCTTATTAATGTTGATGATCTCGCAAACTTAAGGGCGCCATCTTTACAAATTCGTCCTTATCAATCAACTGCGTATAGGCCATCTGATTGCCAGGGTAATTCCTCATTTTCCAGCCATCCATGTTTTTGTTTCCGCCGTACAGCGGGTCCGAATAGACACCTTCCAGCGTACTGGCACGCAGCATCTTGAAGAATCCGCTGGCGGAGATCGTGGTCAGCTTTACTTCGTCTGATTCAAACGCCTTTAATACCGCGTCTTGCTGTTCTGGCGTCAATTCGTGGTACCGCTTTTTCTGAGTGCTGCTGCTGTAGTTGTTCAATTCCTGAATACCGATATCAAAAATCTCGCGCCGTTTCAAGCGGCCTTGATACCCCTGGGTCGCTTCCCCAGGAAAAAAAGGACCTTGCATGTAGTCCCGCGCGTTGAAGCCCCAATCACCTGCCAACTGGTGGTCAATAAAATAGGCAGCCCCCAGCGCTTTTGCTCCCGGTCCATTCTCATCCTCGGGAAAAATGCGCTCGCAGGCAGCTTCGACTACCTTAAACTGCTCTGGAGAAAAATACATCAGTGCCTGATTGTAATCAGCAGTTGGAGCCGGTGTCGCACCAGGTTGTTGTGGCGCTCCCGGTGGTCTGCGAAGCAAGCTGCCTGCCACGCCCCCTACAACCAGACCGCCGAGCACCATTCCGGTGTTTTTCAAGAAATTTCTCCGTGAAACGGGTTGTTCTTGTCTTTCGTTAGTTTCTGCCAACACTACCACCTCCAGTTGTCTTCTATCCCTTGTTTTGCGCTTTTTTTCGACAGGATAACCGCTTTTTCTTGAAATTTTTCCAACAAGCTCCACACATAGGATTCTGAGGTTCAACAAAGGATAGAGCCAGGCAGAAAGAAAAGCTTGGAGGGATATTATGAAGCGCCTTGGTAAATGGATGGGTCCTGCGGGGCTAGGTATCGTTCTTTTATTAACAGCCTGCACTAATCAGGCAGCTCCACAGCGTCCGACCCGAACACAATCGATGGCTCCTGCAACTCCACAACAGCTGACTCAAACACAGCCAACACACAATGTAGGCAATCCGGATACAGTCATTCCCAGTGTGGACCGTGATAAAAAGCTGACGACCAATGCGCATGGAACAACTTACAGCGGTATGGGGAGCAACCTGTACAGCTCAATCGGAAGCTCTCATTTACACAGTGGCGGCCCTTCCACCAAGTTGGAGGCACAGCTGAATGCAGCCGGTGTACACGGAGTGCAAGCTCTGATCGTCAATGACATGGTTTTCCTCGCGCCATCGACGGCCAAAAGCCAGTCCATTAATCACATGGACCCGATGCAATCGCACCTCCTGAATAACTTTGCCGGCAGTTCAAATAGAGGCTCCGAGCCTTCCGACAATATTCCCGGAAAAGGGAGCGCTGGAAACGGTACAGCAGGTACACTCGGAACGAGCGACCGCAATGCTACCTTCGAACAAGCACGCGCGCAGGTGGAGCGAATGTATGGCACCGATGCAGAGGTACGGATCGTTACATCCAAAAAAGGCGTAGACGCATTGGAAAAGGTCAAAAAGCAGATGAAGGAAAACAAGCACACTGCTGATGATTTAAACAAGCTCTTCCATGAGTCGAAACGATAGGCATGAAAAAAGGGACAAGCATCGCGCTTGTCCCTTACTCTTGGAGAAATCTTTTTATTTCGTTTACGGTCTCTCGCGGATGCGTCACCATCAGTAAATGCAGAGAATCCGGTATCGTCTTCACTTGCACGTTTCGAACGGCTTTCTGATAGTTGCATGCTGCCTCGCGGTAAAATAATCGCTGCTCATCATCTGGCAAAAGTCTTTCGTCGGCTAGCAGCAACAAGACCGGGCATTCAAGCCTTTGATACAGCTCCTCTGTACTCTGCTTGGCATATTCCTGAAAGTATCCGGTGAATGCCTCTTTTGCCAAGCGGTAACCGTAGCTGCCATCTTCTTTTGGCAAAAGCTCTCCACTCATCCACCCTGCGGGCAAACACTCAGCCCCATATCTGTCAGCAAATTGTTGTTCAGCTTCCTGAATGGACAAAAACCGCGCAGCAGTCAATCTCGCCACGACAGCCTCGAGGTCAAAGCCAGGCACCTTTGCCAAGGAGTAAAATCCTCCATCCAAAAGAATCAGCCGGGAAATCCGCTGCGGCTCGCGAACCGCCAGCATCTGTGCCGGAACCGCAGCAAATGAAGCGCCGACAATGGTTACATCATCAAGCCGCTCGGCATCCAACATATGCGCGATATCGGATACGATTTGATCAAAGGTATAGGGCGCTTCGACAGTCGAATGTCCATGACCGCGCAGGTCGATACCGATTACCCGGTACTGCTCGGCCAGTGATGGCACGATTCCCGCAAACAGCATCTTTGTGTTTCGGATGGCATGGAGCAGCAGGAGAACAGGAGCATCTGTCGGTCCGGCTACCCCGTATTCGATCACACCGGTACCTATTTCCAATCGAGTGATTCGTTCATACACAGAGGGGTCCACAAGCTTTCTTCCTTTCTCATATGCGTCCAGGTATTAAAACACCGAAGTGCTCGGGGTGTATACGGGCAAAATAAAAGAGAGTCACAACGAGAGCAAACCCAGCGAGCAACGTTACGATCTCAGCCGTCCGCAAGCGCTGGCTCCGATAAAACCGATGCTGGTGGTTGCGCATGCGGAATCCTTTGGCGTCGAGCGCATTGGAGATTACAGGTACCCGTTTCAACGAACTGAAGATGAGCGGAACCAGCAGAAATCCGTACTTTCTGATTCGCTCCGTCATACTCCCCTCATTCGTGGTCATTCCCCGAACCATTTGCGCTTCACGAATGGTTGCCAAATCATTTTTCACAAGCGGAATAAAACGGAAGATCAGCGAAAGTAAAAAACTCACAGAAAATGGAACACCTATCCCACGAAGCCCCATCGCGATTTCTCTCGGTGAGGTTGTAAAAAGGTAGTACATGGACAACAACGCAACATTAGCCAGGCGCATACCCATTCCCAACGCCCAAAGTACACCGATGTCGGTAATTTGCACAGGATAGTTGATAACAGGAATCTGACTGCTCCAATAGGGCTCGCCCACATTTGTAAACGGTAACCACGTAATCGTCGCAAAGCATGCCCCGATTCCACCTACAAGCACATATGTCTTGACCATCGATCGCTTCCAGCCCAGCTTGGCAATCAGCACGATATTGGCTGCCAGCACGACCACCAGTACTCGAGGATCTTGGAAAAGAAAAGGGAGCAGACCCAGAAGCAGAAATACTAGCAGAACGAAGCTGGGATGGGCATTTTTCATGTTAATCTCCCACTCTCGTCAGTATTTTCTGCATCTCGGCCAGCGTTAGCGGGATCGGATCAAAAGTCCCAACAGCTTTTCCAAAACGATAAATGGCAGGCGGCTCCACTTGTGCGGATGCCAGTATATCCGGCGCTGCAAATACACGTTGCGGATCGCCATCACAAACTACTCTCCCCTGATGCATGACGATCACCCGCTGCGCGTACTCGGCAACCAATCTCATGTCATGTGATATGACGATAATCGTATGTCCCGCCTCATGCAATCGTCGAACCAGCTCCATCATCTCCTGCACTCCTCGGTAATCAAGCCCAGTCGTTGGCTCATCGAGCACAATGACTTGCGGGCGCATTGCTAGAATCGAAGCTACCGCAATTTTTTGGCGGGTCCCTTTGCTCGAAAAATACAGCTCTTCGTCTCCCTTGTCAGCAAGACCTACAGCCTCTAGCGCCTCGTTTACAACACGCTCGATTTCCGCCGCAGATAATCCCATATTTTTCGGCCCAAACGACACTTCTGCCTTAACCGTAGAGTGGAATATTTGATGATCCGGATTTTGATAACAATACGCTACCGTTCTGGACAACAAGGCTACAGGCATGGACCTTGTATCATTGCCATTGACCGTCACCATTCCTTGTGTCGGCTTGTACAAGCCGTTGCAGTGTTTGGCGAGCGTTGTTTTCCCCGAACCGTTTCCTCCAATGATCGCGACAAACTCTCCTTGTCGGATCGCCAAGGAAACGCCTTGGAGTACCGGCTTCTCCTTCTCGTAACCATACCATACCTGGTCAAACTCGATGACGACACTCACAAGCTCCCCTCCCGAACCAAGTGCGCTGCTTGATATAGACGGGACAACTCCTCCACATCCAGTGGCAACCTGCCTGCTTTGGGGAGGACTCCTTCTTTGCACAGCATCTGATAAAGGCGAATGACCTCTGGTACAAAAATGCCATGCTCGTCCAATACGTCAATCCGGGAAAAGAAGTCGCGTACCGGCAAATCAAGTACAATCTGTCCCTCTGCAAGCAAGATCATCCTGTCACAAAAGGCTGCCAGCTCTTCCGTGGCATGCGAGGACACCACAATGGTCATTTCATTCTCCTGCTTCAGCCGCCGCAACAACGAAAATACTTCCCGTGCCCCTACAGGATCAAGCTCAGAAGTAGGCTCATCTAATAGGAGAACTTCTGGTGCATGCGACAATGCAGATGCGATCGCTACCCGCTGTTTTTCCCCGCCAGACAATTCAAAAGGAGACCGCTCGGCAAACCCTTGCAAGCTTACAAGCTCAAGCACTTCCCCGATCCGATGCTCGATCTGCTCATCGGTGTACCCGACGTTTTCCAGCGAGAAGGCCAGTTCTTCTTCGACCGTCAACCCAATAAACTGCGTTTCCGGGTCTTGAAATACAATCCCGTGCTGGGCAGCCGTCTTACGTTCTCCTCTGAAATGCCCTGCGTAGTTGGCCGGGATCAAGCCTGAGAGCGTCAACAGCAGTGTCGTTTTTCCTGCAGCAGCAGGCCCGACAATCCCAACCACTTCCCCTGGATAAAGAGAGAGATTTATTTCTGTTAAAGCGGGTGCCGCAGTATCTTCATAATGCCAATGCACCCCATCAACGTGCAGCAGCGGCTCTTTTTTCACTGTATGCCCCTGCTTTCATTTCCAAGGTAGTTATACTCCTGTAGGGGGCGCCCACGGTATAGACCCGAGCGTTTTACAAACGGATAGAGCAGTTTCAATATAATAGGTCCGAGAATTGCGGTGGAAATCGCTTGGTTCAAAAACACAGTAGGAATGTACATCGCGGCAATTTCCTTTGGCGTAAGCCCCAGTGCCACATTGATCAGGATCGCGCACGCCACGACCGCCGAGCTAATAATCACAACGAACAAAATATATTGGATCAAGCTGCGTTTGGTCTTCAAAGCAGGATGGCTCACCGCAAGAAAACCGATGAATCCTCCCAAAAAATTGGAGATGAAACCGACTATGATCGCATGTGGAGGGGCACTGCCAGTCAACAAATCGCTAACCATGTTGCCAAAGGCTAGTCCGATGCACCCTGGCAGACCAAACAGCATGCCAAATACCGGTTGCAAGGCGTTGGCGGGGCGGATCGGCACTGATGGAATCAGCTTGATATTCGCCAGCATGATAATCGCAACCGCGTATAATGCAGCAGTGACTACAATCAAAACGTAATCAACCGTCGTCCATTTCCGACGAAAGAGCGAAGAAGTCATGAGAAAAATCCTCCTTTAGAGTAAGCTAGTAAAGTTTGGAATATTCCTGTAGCCAGTTTACTCTCTCTTTTCTTGATCGTCTACTCACTCAGGGTGGGGGCTGTAGTGGAGGAGAGGAAAATGGAGAAAATGCTCCAGCTTCTTGGGTCCCTTGCTAGAGGTCATCCCTGGACGTCTACATGAAAAAAGAGAAACCGCGTCCAAAGCAGCCGGTTCATGATGCTTGTCAAAGGTGGACGCTTAAGACCGTGTTTCTCTTTTTTCATTCCGCCTCGGCTGGTCCCCAAAGAGCTTCGCTTTTCTCCATTTTCCTCTCACTAGCTGCTCCGACTTTCGTTCCTTTTTCATGTGTAAGTTTCTCGAGGAAGAATTTTTTAGGGTGAAAAAATAGAGACAAGAGAAAATTGCCCCAAAGTTCTTGGCAATCCTCTTGTCTCTAACAAAAATGAATAGCTGTCATTTCATAAACAGTCCATCATTCATCGAACTTCATCAATTCCAATCTAGCACCTTTGATTTTCACAAGATACAACAGGTAGATGAAGCCGACAAAGCTCCATAAAAGACCTAGCATCATGGATTTGGCATCCAGGCTGATCCACAGAAAGGCGATGAAGGCTGTACCGATGAGTGGCGACAATAGATAGCTCCACCATTCTGTTACCCGCAAGCGTTTTTGTTTGCGGAGGTAGTAGGCAATCACGCTGATGTTGACGAAGCTAAAGGCGATCAATGCTCCGAAATTAATGAATGAGGTCGCTGTTAGCAAATCCAAAAACAAAGCGGCGAACATCAGTGTCCCGACCAAAAGGACATTGAGCAAAGGCGTTTTCAGCTGGGGATGTACGTAGCCGAACCATTTTCGCGGCAAAAATCCGTCACGTCCCATGGCAAACAGCAGTCGTGTGACGCTCGTTACCGAGACGAGCCCAGATGCCAGCGTAGAAGATAGAGCAGCCGCCAAAAATACGAACTGAAAGATAGAGCCTCCGATATGTAGGGCAATTTCTGCTGAAGCTGCTTCCGGGTCAGACAATACCGAAACGTCTGGAAATAGGGCTTGCATGAAATAAGACGCCGTAATAAACAAAGCTCCTCCTGCGAGTGCCACTAATAAAATTCCTCGCGGGATCGTCTTTTTGGCATCGACTGTCTCCTCGGTCAGCGTGGTAACCGCGTCAAAGCCAAGGAATGAAAAACAAAGAATCGACGCACCGGAAAACAAGGCGGCAATAGACAGCTCCGGCGAAAAGAACGGCCGGATGGCAAATACCTGTCCAATACCATCCCCTGAGGCGAGCCCTCGAACGGCCAATCCTGCAAAAAGGACCACAAACGTTATTTGAAACAGGACCAGAAACGAGTTAACTGACGCCGTCACGGTTACACGGAATACATTGAGTGAGGTAATCAGGACAATAAATCCGACAATCCACCACTTTGTGGGTACCTCAGGGAAAACAGACGAGAGATAAACCCCAGTCAACAGCGCATTGATCATCGGCAAAAACAAATAATCGAGGAGAGACGCCCACCCGACCAGAAAGCCTGCATACGGATGGATCGTCTGTTGGGTGTACGTGTACGCTGTCCCTGCTGACGGGAATACGCGCACCATTTTCCCATAGCTGGACGCCGTAAATAAAATAGCAAGAAGTGTCACTGCATAAGCGGCAGGAACAAATCCACCCGTTTCTTCGGATACGATCCCAAAAGTATCAAAAACGGCCATTGGTGCCATATAGCCCAAGCCGATTACGACAATATGCCACAGCTTCAAGCTGCGTGTAAGCTCTGCTCTCCCGTTCACTAACTGTCCTCCTTTTATGTATAACATGAATAATTATACACGTTGATGAAAAAAGTACCAGAACACAACCAAAAAACGCTGTTGCACACGGTTCCCCATGCTACGACAGCGCCTTTTGGTTGTGCATTTATACTCAGATTATGCTTTTGGAAGCTCAAATGAGCTTTTCAGCGAAACGATTCGGTTAAAGACCAGCTTGTCAGCCGTCGTATGCTTCGGATCAACATTGAAGTAGCCGTGACGGAAAAATTGATACTTGTCTTGTGGCTGGGTTTCCTTCATGTTTGGTTCAACAAAGCCATTGAGTACTTCTAGCGAATTCGGATTGATATTGTCCAGGAACGTTCCTTCCGCATCCTCTTCGTCCATGATCAACGGCTCGTACAAGCGGAACTCGGCAGGAACAGCATTGGATGCATCTACCCAGTGGATCGTCCCTTTTACTTTGCGACCTGTAAAACCGCTTCCGCTCTTTGTTTCTGGATCATAGGTGCAATGCAGCTCGATCACGTTGCCTTCAGCGTCCTTCACCACATCGTTGCACTTGATGAAGTACGCGTTTTTCAGGCGAACTTCATTTCCCGGGAAGAGACGGAAATATTTGCTTGGCGGGTTCTCCATGAAGTCGTCCTGCTCGATGTAGATTTCACGGGAAAACGGGATTTCCCGGTTGCCCATTTCCGGATTTTCCGGGTTGATTTCTGCTTCCAGCATTTCCACTTGTCCTTCTGAATAGTTGGTAATCACGACCTTCAACGGATTGAGCACAGCCATCGTGCGCGGTGCCTTCAGCTTCAGGTCCTCACGGATAAAGTGCTCAAGCATCTTTTCATCGACAGTACTGTTACTGCGAGCTACCCCTACCTCGCGGGCGAACGTACGGATGGCCTCAGGTGTAAACCCACGGCGGCGGAAGCCTGCGATAGTCGGCATACGAGGATCATCCCAGCCGTCCACTACATTTTCGTCTACGAGCTGCTTGAGCTTGCGTTTGCTCATCACGGTATTGGTCAGGTTCAGACGGGCAAATTCGTATTGACGCGGTACATGCTCCATCTCACACTCACTCACTACCCAGTCGTACAATGGTCGGTGATCTTCAAACTCCAGTGAGCATAGCGAATGCGTCACGCCCTCGATGGCGTCCTCCAGCGGATGAGCGAAATCATACATCGGATAGATGCACCACTTGTCCCCTGTGTTGTGATGATGCGCATGCGAAATACGATACAGAACCGGATCACGCATGTTGAAGTTCGGAGAGGTCATGTCGATTTTCGCACGCAACACTTTTTCCCCGTCCTTGAATTCCCCTTGGCGCATCCGAGCAAACAAATCCAGATTTTCCTCTACGGAGCGGTTCCGGAATGGACTGTCAACGCCAGGCTCTGTCAACGTTCCGCGCAATTTGCGCATCTCTTCAGCAGGAAGATCGTCCACATACGCTTTTCCTTTTTTAATCAGCAGCACCGCACGGTTGTACATCTCTTCGAAGTAATCCGATGCAAAAAACAGCCCGTCCCACTCAAAGCCAAGCCACTTCACGTCTTGCTTGATTGCCTCTACGTATTCTGTGTCTTCCTTTACCGGATTGGTATCATCAAAACGCAGATGGGCCTTGCCAGAAAACTCATGTGCTAACTCAAAATTGAGACAGATTGCTTTTGCATGTCCAATATGAAGATACCCGTTCGGTTCTGGGGGAAAGCGGGTAATGACTTCTTTCACTTTGCCCTCTTGCAAGTCATCAACCACAATATTACGGATAAAATTGGATGACGCTACCTTGTTTTCCAATGAAATCAACCTTTCACTTCACCTTTACATTCCATAATACTGATTCTCCACCCAGAGTTCAACAAAATCGGGCCGTCGTCCGGCCCGCTGGTTCTTGCAATCCATTTATTTTCGCCAATGCGATTGGCAGTATAGATGAAGAACAGAATCGAGAGAATGCCCTTTTTCAGTAATGCCTTGGATAGCGGCTATATGTTCCGGGCGAATGAGATGTCTGAGAGGCTGTTCAACCTCAGTGAATCGCTGAAAGGCCGAAGCCGCGATCTCATCCCAGATCGGATAGTATCGAAGCAAATCATCCGGCATCACGCGCGTGCGATTCGCTCCCTCTTCAGGCAAGCAGTCAAACGGTTCGTCCAGATTTAATGTCCCGTAATCATCAGTCAATTCTTCTCCTGGGTGAATATCCCTCGCTGCCAGCTCCAAATCATACATGGTCGCTACACAAGTCGGATAGAAGCTGTGGTTAACAAAACGAGCCTTATCCCAGCATAGAATGTACTTTCCATACTGGTCTTTAAACGAATATTTTTGTACGTCCTGTTTTCGTAATGGATCCAGTTTTTCCACAAACGCCGGGTCCAATACCTGATCCAAATCATCCATGGCCCATACGATTGTTCCTTTGGGAATAAACTTGGTCGCGAACACACCGTACCCGATCTCGTCGTTGATGTAACGCAATTCTGTATCGGGATGCATCATGGTCGTTGTTTCACTCCTTGGAGCGTCTGCCCTTTTTATTATCATAAGCAGTTCGGCCAAAAGAGGTGTGCGGTTGTATGAGTATACAAGCCGGTAATATTACGGAATGGATTGAAATATTAGATCAAATGTATGAGCACTCTTTCCACAAGGTCGTACCTGGACATGGTCCTGTAGGAGAAAAGAAGGATGTCCTCGCTTTGCGAATGTACCTGAGCGAATTATTGGAACAGGCACAACAGATAAACCTGAAAACAAGCTCGGCTCAGCAAATTACAAACACCCCTGTCCCAGAACCGTATCTGACTTGGAATGTTCCCAGCCTGTATGGACGCAATCTACAGCATTTGCTCCATCAGTCTCCAAGAAAATCATAACCTAGGTAACCATTAACTGATGATTCCAACTTTTCCACATTAAAAAATTTTTTCTTATTTACCCCAAAGGACAAATAGTCTATATTAATTGCTAACAGATCCTTTTAGGAACAATTTCCCACAACGAATGAATCACTCTTTTGGGAATCTTTTGGGAATCTCTTGGTATTCAACCATTGATATCGAATCGGCAAACCCGGGGAAATCCGGCGACGCAAAGCTACAGGGGCTACCCTCGCAACAGCGAACAAGCCTGCCAGCTACCGAAATATTGATGTAGGACAAGATCAATGATCCTATATCATTGATCTTTTTTTGTCCTCCCTCTGTCTAATTTTGTCTAATTTTGTATTATTATTACATTTCTCCTATATGAGGAGGTGAGGCCAGAACGAGCAGAGAGATTATTGGGAATTACCATTCATTTTTATACTACCAAGGAGGTTTCATTGAATGTCATTTTGGAAAAAACTTTCGGCCGTTGCTTTGACTGGTGTCATTGGTCTGTCGACTCTCTCGCCAGTACAAGCAGCGAACCGACCAACTTCCATGTCACCAAACGCAATGGTAACTACACCTCATTATCTTGCTACTGCTGCCGCACTCAAAACGTTGGAAGACGGCGGAAATGCAGTTGATGCAGCCATTACAGCTGCCTCCACATTGGCTGTTGTCTACCCTCATTACACAACTATTGGCGGAGATAACTTCTGGCTCATTTACAATGCGAAAACGAAAGAACTGAAAGCATTGAATGGCAGCGGTCGTGCTGGCGAAAAAGCGACGATCGAATACTACAAGGGCAAGGGCTACGAAAAAATTCCTTCCCGCGGCTACGAATCGGCCAACACAGTGCCTGGGGTTGTTTCCGGTTGGTGGGAAGCCTACAACTACGCACATAAGAACATGGGCGACAGCAAGCTCCAATGGAAAAGATTGCTGGAGCCTGCGATTGGCTACGCAGAGAACGGATATCCTGTTTCTCCAAACCAAGTCTACTGGACCAAGTATGCTACCGATCCAACAGACAATGATCTGAAAAATCTTCAACGCTTTGATGAATACCGCAAAATATTCCTGAAGCCAAACGGCGATTCTTACGAAGCAGGAGAACTCCTCAAACAAAAGGATCTAGCAAATACCTTGCAAATCATCGCTAAAAAAGGTGCTGACGGATTCTATAAAGGCGAAGTCGCCCAGAAGATCGTAGCAGACATGCAAAAAAATGGTGGACTGCTCACTCTGAAAGACTTTGAGAAACACACATCCACATGGGCAGATCCGATTACGGTCGACTACCGTGGGTATAAAGCGTACAACGTACCACCTAATTCCCAAGGTATGGCATCGCTCTCCATTCTTAACGTCTTAAACAATTTTGACCTCAAGAGCATGGGTGAAGGTACACCTGATTATTACCACACAATCGTCGAAGCTACCAAACAAGCTTTTGCTGATCGTGACAAATGGTTGACTGACCCTGCATTTGTGGATATCCCTGTGGATGATTTGTTGTCCAAGCAGCACGGAAAAGATATGGCTGCACGCATTGATATGAAGCAAGCCGCTAAAGCTGTTGAACCGCTCGATCCAAAAGGTGACACCACCTGGTTCGGTGTAGTGGACAAAGATGGCAATGCTGTCTCGATTATTCAGAGCCATTACTTTGACTGGGGTTCCGGTATTGTAGCAAAAGATACGGGCATTCTTCTGCAAAACCGTGGAAGCTACTTCTCTTTGGACCCGAACCACATCAATCATTTGGAGCCTGGCAAGCGCACGTTCCATACGATTAACCCGGCTATGCTGTTTAAAGGGGACAAGCCTTATCTCCTCTATGGAACCCAAGGTGGCGAAGGACAGCCACAAACGCAAGCAGCTCTTGTCACTCGCATCATTGACTTCGGTTTCAGCGTACAAGACGCGATTGAAGCACCAAGATGGCTGCATGGACGCAACTGGGGATCTTCTTCTAACAACCTGAAGGTGGAAAACCGCATTCCTCAAGACGTCCTCGACGAACTGGTCAAACGAGGCCATCCTGTTGAAAAATTGAATGCCGCCTACACAGATGCAATGGGACAATCCGGCGCTATCTTGATCGACCCACAAACCAACGTAAAATTTGGCGGTGCCGACCCACGTGGTGAAGGCGCAGCAATGGGGTATTAATTGGTTGTCAGACTGCTGAGTTAGCCTCAGCAGTCTACCTTTGTATGCTTTGTAGATACACAAACCAATCGTGGATAGAAGAGAGGACAAATCGATGTTTTTGTTCAACAAACTCAAGAGAAAAATGATCTTTTGGTTTCTCGTAGTAGCCATCATTCCACTCGTTGCCACTACCCTATTTATTAGCAGCAGTTTTTGGACCATCTTAATTGATAAACAAAAGAACTCCTTTATTGAACTTACCTCCAGTACGGCCATCGCTATGAATCAATACTTGGACAGGCGAATGACAGAAATTCAGATTCTCGCACGAACGTCAGATATTCAATCAGATGACGCACAAGCGAAAAATGAGTTCATCCGAAAATTTACCGAGGAAATGAAGCTGTACGATGGAAATACGTTTATTGCCAGCGATGGGAAAGTAACTGCTGATACATTCCCAAAAAGCATTGGCATAGATTTGGGCGAGCGTCAATTTTTCAAAGACGGTATGCAGGATAAGTCCAGCTTTTCCGATGTTTTGATCGCCAAAACTACCAATAACCGCTCTATCATCGTCGCCTCCCCGGTAAAAGGGCCAAGCAAAGAAAAGCTCGGCGTGTTAACCGGACTTGTCAATGTGAATCAGTTTACGTCTACCTTTTTACAGAACCTGAATCTGGGGGAAGGCGGGTATCCCATTCTGGTCGATAGCAAAAACCAAATTCAGTACCATCCCAATCAAGACCTCATCGGAAAACCTCTCGAGGAATCAGCTCTTCCACAAGGCTTGACCGATATTCTGAAAGCAGAAAAAACAACAAAGGCTTCGTTTAACTATACAGATGCAGGCCAAGAATTCGTCGTAACTTACTCCCCTATTCCGGCTACTAACTTTAGCCTATACTTGCACATCCCAACCGCTTCCATTACAGATGCCGTTTCATCTGTCAATGACCAAGCTTTCATCATTGTACTGGCTGTTGTCGCTGTCGTGAGCGGAATCGCCTATATTGTATCGCAGCAAGTCACACGCCCAATTGTAGAAGTAGCCAACGTGGCTAACCGCATTTCAGATGGAGAATTGACTGTTGAGCCATTGCAGATCCGTACCCGGGATGAAGTCGGCCAGCTCTCTCAATCTGTGAACACGATGGTAGAGAACTTGCGAACTATCATTCAACAAGTGAATGCTACCGCCTCTGATCTCGCGTCTTCTGCGGAGGAGCTATCGGTGAATGCCGAGCATACGAGTAAAGCTACGGAGCAAATCGCCATAACGATTCAGGAAGTGGCATACGGTGCAGAAAAGCAGGTGAAGAGCGTCGAGGACAGCGTAACTGCCATGCAAGTAGTGTCAACGGGTACCAAGCAGGTTACAGCCAACGCCCAGTATGCAGCCGAATCCGCAATCGAGGCATCGCAAATTGCCATAGAAGGTAACCAAGCGCTGCAAATCGTCATCAGCCAAATGCATTCCATTGATGATACGGTTAACAACATTGCAGAGATTGTCAGACGCTTGGGGAACAGCTCCCAAGAGATCGGACAAATCGTTCAAGTCATCACGGCGATTGCCGAACAAACGAATCTGTTGGCACTCAATGCAGCGATTGAGGCTGCAAGAGCCGGTGAACAGGGACGCGGGTTTGCAGTTGTCGCAGATGAGGTACGGAAACTGGCGGAGCAATCAGCCAAATCTGCTCAGCAAATTGAAAAGCTAATCACTGCGATTCAACTCGAATCAAACCAGGCTGTCCTCTCCATGGAAAAGGGCACGAAGGAAGTTACTGTAGGCTTGGAAGTCGTAAACAACGCAGGCAAATCATTCGAGCAAATTCAGGATGCTGTCACGCAGGTGGCAAGCCAGATTCAAGAAGTGAAAACCCACTCCGTTCAAATGTCTGTCGGTACAGAACAGGTCGTAGAATTGGTCAGCCTCATCGAAGAAGTAGCGGAAAACTCGGCTGACGGCACACAAAACGTATCAGCTGCCACAGAAGAGCAGCTAGCCGCGATGGAGGAAGTTACTTCTTCTGCAAACTCCTTGGCGAAAATCGCCGAAGAGCTGCAATCTCACGTAAGCAGGTTCAAGGTTTAATGTTCAAAGAGGAAAAAGTGAAAGCCGCCGGGTTTGCTCCCCGACGGCTCTTTTCCTGTTCTCTCAGATCATTTTCAGCATCCTGTCCGGATGATTGGTGCAAATCTGTACGTCTTTATGCCATTCCATCACTGAGCGAATATGCTGTGACTCATCCAGCGTCCAAGCGATGACCTTGTATCCCTTTTCCATAGCCGCAAGCGCCAGCTCACGAGTCAGGTACGGATACCCCATGGAAAGAATCGTAGCTCCCGCTTCCTCCATCTGTTCCAGCATCAGCACAGGGCGGCCGAATACAATCAAGCCTGTCTCGACACTCTGATCCAGCTTGCGGACATGCCGAATCAACTCGTGATCGAACGAAGTAATATACACGTCTTGCTTCCTATCATGCTTCTCCAGTAGTTCCAGCACCTTTTCCGCGATCCCTGGATACATGTCGCTCGTCGCTTTCAGCTCAATATTCAGTGTGCAGCGGCCTTTTACCGCTAGGAGCGCCTCCTCCAGTGTAGGAATCCGCTCTCCTGCAAATTTCTCGTCAAACCAGCTGCCCGCATCCAGCCCTTTCAACTCTTCCAATGTATGGTCCATGACGAGCCCGCTGCCTGTCGTCGTACGCTCCAGTGTGAAATCGTGAATGAGCACAGGAATGCCGTCACGGGAGAGCTGTACGTCAATTTCCATAGCTAAAATACCGGGATTTTCCATAGCGAGCCTGATTGCCGAAAGTGTATTCTCTGGGGCCTTGCCTGACCAGCCGCGATGTGCCATACATATATTCATCTCGCATGCACCTCTATCTTGGGGATTCGTTTACTTTTTCAAAAGCTTGCTGCCTTTATCGGTCGCCGCCTGAAGAGCCTCATCTACGCTTGCCTGACCGAGCATCGCGCGTTGCAGTTCTTTTTGAATGACATCCTGAAGTTCTTTGTAGCCAGGAGCCATTGGACGAGGATAGCCGTATTGCAGTTGTTCTACCGCCACTTTGAAGTTTGGTTCCTTTTCATAGAAAGCCTTCATCTCAGCAGAATCTACTGCTGCAGTCGTCACTGGCATGTAACCGGAAGCGATGGACCATGGAACGGTTTGCTCGGTGTCTGTCATCCATTTCATGAATTCCCAAGCCGCTTGTTTCTCCGCATCGGACGACTTCGCCAGCATGACCAGATTGGCACCGCCTGTTGGTGTACCGAAGTTTTTATTGGCCGGGAGGAACGCCGCACCCATGTCAAATTTGGCATTCTTTTTCAATTCCGTCAAGGAACCGGTCGACGTGAAAATCATGCCTACTTTTTGATTCAGGAAATCCTGTTCGGCTACATCCCACGCATTGTAGTTCTCCCCCGGAGGGTTTTTCATGATGCCTTCCTTCACCATTTTGGACCAGAGTGCCAGTGGTGCCTTGCCCGCTTCGTTGTTAATCGTCAGTTCCTTGCCATCCTCGCTCAGGATGCTGCCTCCGCCTTGGAAAACAAGCGCTTCGTAGAACCAGATGTCAACTGGCGTGGAGAAGCCGTACCGGGTAATCTTGTCTCCTTCTTTCTTGCTCAGCTTTTGGGAGAAGCTGACCAGCTCATCCCACGATTTTGGACCGTTTGGATCAAGTCCTGCCTCTTTGAGCATGTCGCGGTTGATATACAGAAGCGGCGTGGAACGGTTAAACGGCACCGCATATAGTTTGTCTTTCCAGTAAGAGTTTTTCATAAGACCGGGAATGTACTTCTTTTCATCGCCCTGGGAGAATGGAGTCAAGTCTTCCAATACCTTGGCGTCGGCGAATGCGGCGATGGAGGCGATTTCCACCATAGTGACATCCGGATTGTTTCCTGCTGCGACCGAAGCCAGGACCTTCGAATGGTTTTCCTGGTACGCTCCCTGGTAAGCCGGTTTTACGATAATATCTTTATGTGTTTCGTTGAACTTTTTGACCATTTCCTCAATCGTTTTTCCGCGAACGCCTCCCAGCGCATACCAGAAGTCGATCGTGACTGGTTCGCTGCTAGCTGTTGCTGCAGCCGGCTGTGCAGCGCTTCCTGTACCGGAAGACGACTGTTCTTTACCTGTCGAGCCGCAACCAGCCAATACCCCGGATAAGCCGATAGTCAATGCACATAGAATCGTTCCTGTCTTTTTGATAGAAAACATGATTTGGTTTCCTCCCACAAAGTTATCTTTTATTTGGATTGATAGATAAACGCTTTGATGATATGGCGCTGCGCCACGAAGAAAATCACAAGAATCGGCAGAATCAGAATCATGTTGCCTGCCATCATTACATTCCAAAGGGTACCGCCGTCTGACATGTGCAGACTGGATATCCCGATCGGGAGAGTACGCACCTCGTCGCTGTTGGTCATGATCAGCGGCCAGAAATAATCGTTCCAGTGGTAGATGAAGCTGAACAATCCGAAAGTGACCAGTACCGGCTTTGCCATCGGCACCATGATCGTCCACATGATCTTCCACTCGGAGGCATTATCCAGACGGGCTGCCTCAATCACCTCATCAGGTACCTGCATGAACGCTTGCCGCAACAGGAAGATCCCGAAAGCGCTGGCAGCGTATGGCAAGATCAGTGACCACAGCGTGTTGACCAGTCCCCAGCTGCTCAGTTGCACGTAAATCGGCAAAAAGATCACCTGTCCGGGAATCATCAGGACAATCAGCACCAGGCCAAACAATAGATTGCGGCCGGGAAACTTGTAACGGGCAAAGGCGTATGCCGCAGGCACCGCGGTCAAAAATTGCAACAGCAAAATGCCGACCGCAACCAGTATGCTGTTCCACGTATAGGTAAGGAACGGGCCTGACTGCCACGCATGGGCAAAGTTGCTCCACTCCCATGTCTCGGGCAAGAGAGTCGGGGGAAACTGCCTGACCTCTGGCATCGTTTTGAAGGCAGTAGACGCCATCCACAAAAATGGAAACACAAACAGGATAGCGACCATCAAAAGTCCAATCCATTCCACTGTCTTGAGTGAAGTCGCACCCACTCGTTTCATGCTGTTCCTCCTTTCTCGTTCCTGTCTTTAGCGATAGTGAACACGCTTTGACATCACTAGGAAATGTAATGCCGTCAAAATGCCGACCAGGATCAACAGGATGACGGAGGCAGCAGAGGCAAGTCCGCCATTATAGAAATCCATCCCTTGCTGGTAAATGTAATAGACAAGCATGTTTGTACTATTGATAGGCCCGCCCTGTGTCATGATGGCGATTGTATCAAACGCCTGAAACGATGAAATCGTATTGATAATGAGCAAAAAGAAGATGGTCGGCGACAGCATTGGTACCGTAATGCGGGTGAGTGTCCGCCACCATGGCGACTGATCGAGCGCTGCCGCTTCGTAAATATCACCGGGGATGCTTTGCAGCCCTGCAATGAAAATCAGCGTATTGTAGCCGACACCTTTCCAGATGCTGACGATGATGAGGGAAAGAAGCGAGCTTTTCGGATCGGTCAGCCAGGTATACGCAGGCAGTCCCACCGCTTCCAGTGCTGCATTTAGCAGTCCGAATTGCGGGTCCATCAGCCACATCCACAGCATCGAGACCGAGACCAGCGAAATGATATGCGGACTGAATACCGTCGCCTGAATAATGCCATAAACCTTGGCCTTGCGATTCAGCCATAAGGCAAGGAGAAATGAGAGCGTCAATCCAACACCGACTGTAACGAAGGTAAAGATCGCCGTATTCCCCAGTACCTGACGAAAATCACCGTCTACGACCAGATCCCTGTAGTTTTGCAGTCCTACCCAATCCATTTCTTCTAGATTGATCAGCGACCAGTCTTGAAAGCTCAAATAGATAATGGAGCCAATCGGGTAAAAAAAGAACAGAATAAAACAGATCATTGCGGGCGCCAAATAGAGATACGGGCGAAGACGCGACGCGTGGTCAACCCTTGCTGCGGGTGAACGCACTTCTGTTTTCACCTGGAAGGCCCCCGGCAACTCCTGAGCAGTTGCCACTTTCCGCATCAGATCACTCCTCCTGCAACGGTCGACACATGCTCTCGTCCATTCAGACGACCTACTCGTTTTCCACTCACTCGGTCAAAGACATACATGTGGGGCCACGCGACGGTGACAGTGACGGTCGAACCCACCTGCCCGGCCACCTCGGTATCTGCCTTGACGATGATTCTTCCTTTTTCCGTTTCTACATGGAACAGCGTGTCCGAACCGAGTATCTCCCGAGAGACGACCTGCCCTCGTGCCACCCACATATCCTCTGCAGAAACCGGGGAGACAAAAGCAGGTAACAAAACTGCTTTTTCCGGGCGAAATCCCCATAGATGCTCGCTTTTTCCTTCTGCCGAAACAATGTTCATCGCCGGAGAACCGATGAATTGAGCCACAAACAGATTTTCCGGCTCCTGATACAGATCCATCGGTGCAGCCACCTGCATAATGTGGCCGTCGTTCATGACGACGATCTGATCGCCCATCGTCATGGCCTCTACCTGGTCATGCGTCACGTATATAAAAGTGCTGCCCAATTGTTTATGCAAGCTGGTCAGTTCCACTCGCATCTGATTTCGCAGTTTCGCATCCAGATTGGAGAGCGGTTCGTCCATCAAGAACACCTTGGGCTTTTTCACCATCGCCCTAGCCAATGCGACACGCTGTCTCTGCCCTCCGGAGAGCTGAGAAGGCTTTCGCTTGAGATAAGAAGACAACCCCACAATTTCTGCAATTTCCTCCACCAGTACTTGACACTCCTTCCTGGAGGTCCCGCGGTTTCGGAGGCCGTAGGCGATATTGTCGTACACGTTCATCGTCGGGTAGAGCGCGTAATTTTGAAACACCATAGCGACATCGCGCTTACCGGGCGGCAATTGATTTACCGACTGATCCCCGATCGTGATTTCCCCGCCAGACACCGTCTCCAGCCCGGCGATCATCCGCAATGTTGTTGATTTCCCGCACCCTGACGGCCCTACCAGAACGGTGAAGGAGCCATCTGGAATCACCAGATTCAGGCCCTTGACCACGCTTTGGTTCTGGAAGGTTTTCGTTACCTGCTCTAACACCACTCGTGCCATGTTTTTATCTCCCTCCCTTTTGTTTTTACAGCGAGCATTTCTGTGACAAATGCCTGGAAGTTGGGGTAGGTAAAATCGGGCTTTGCGTATGCCCATTCTTCCTGGCCGTACCACTCCAGCACAACTGCCTGGACCCCTGCTCCTACAGCAGCCAGCACATCGTAGCGGCTATCGCCGATCATCATGGCTTCACCCGGCTTTTTGCCCAGCTCGACCAACGCTTTTTGCACAGGCTCCGCTGAAGGCTTTCCTCTGGAAACGTCATCGACAGATACAATCGCCTCAAACAAATGATCAATCTCTGCCATTTCCAGACCTGCTACGGCAAATTCACGTTGTTTGTTCGTCACAATCGCAAGTAGGTACCCTGCTTCTTTCAATGTTTCCAACCCTTCGCGAACGAATGGAAACAGCCGCACATGCTGGGCATGATTCTGGCGTACATAGCCAAAATATTTATCCAGCACTTCTTTTTTGTCAGGAATGCCTGCCGCTGCCGCAACCGCTGCAAGGAAGTCGTCAAATGACTCTCCAAACCTCGCCAATAGCTCATCTCTGCTAAAATGCCCTGGAGCGTACTCTTCTGCGGTATAGGCCACCGCATCAATCACTGCATCACGACTGTCCAAGAGCGTACCATCCAAATCAAATAACAGCGCTGTAATCATCTATGAAACTCTCCTTCCACAATGAGGGGCTTCCGACCGAAACCGCAGTCGCACCATGCTGTAGCACTTCTTCCATCTGTTCCCGCTTGCGAAGTAAGCCTCCGGCGATAATCGGAGTGTCAAGCACATTTCTGTATTCTTCGATGTACTCTGGCAGCAAGGCAGGCATCAGCTCGACCGCGTCGGGCTGCGTATCCTGTACGGACTGCAAGCCTGATTTCAGCGAGTCGCTATCTACCAAAAACAATCGCTGGATCGTAAGCAGTCCTTGCTTTTTCGCCAGCTTGACCAGTGTGTTGCGCGTGGTCACGATGCCATCTGGCTTGACGTAATGAGCCAGAAAAGCGATGCCTTCGCGGTCGTAGCTGATTCCGCCAATTCTTTCGAGGTGAAGAAAAACGGGTATTTCTCTACTTTTGAAAAAATCCACGTAGCCTTTGATGACACCGATATTGCCAATCGAAAGCACAGCTGCACTCAAATTCGCCTCGGCCGCTTTCTCCAGGTACTTCGCCTCCTTTACGGAAGCAATGAGCTTGATTTTTGCCAGTCTGGCACGAAATTCTGTCTGATTCATTGCGTAGCCTCCTTTGTCCACGACAAAAAACCCTGCGACATGACAATGCCAAAGAACTCTCGATGAAAGTGCTTGGAAAGGCTGTCGGGGGTTTCTCCAGGGCTCCAACCGAAGGGAATTATTCACTTGTTACTTAGAATGGTACTTTAGAAGCGTTAAGAGAACATGAAGCGATTATTAAAAAAGGGAAAAGATCGTGTGAGGGTGGGCGGGCTTTGGTGGAGAAGAGGAAAAAGGAGAAAAAGCTCCGGCTTCTTGGGACACTTGCTTGGGGGTCATTCCTGTCCGGCTCCATTTCAAAAGTATTTAGCTAGGAATACAACACAATCATTTAGAATGTAAAAAAACACCCAGGATTCAAAGCGTCCTGGGTGCTCATAAATAAAATTAGGAAACAGATACCACTGCATCCAGCGCGATGAGCGCCTCGGCTTCGACCGCTTTTGCCATCGCATCTGTGTGGGGATTGTACGACTCCAACAGGTCTGCGTCGGCATACCCGTCAATGGCCAGAATGGAGCCCGCTTTCATGCCTCGCAAGGAGGCGATGACGAACAGGGCGGAGTTTTCCATCTCTACTGCGAGCACGCCTGCTTTTTGGTACAGCTTGTGCGGGAATTCCAGCACGCCATTGTAAAAAACATCCAGTGTCAGGGTGATTCCTTCTGCTACCTGTAATCCCGAAGCGTCGGCATTGGCAGCCCCCACGAGCGCATCGACGACCCGGCGATTCGCGATGGCCGGGAAGCCTGCGGGAACGAGCTGACTGGTCAGCCCGTCTTGACGTACGGCAGCAGAGCTGATGACGAGGCTGCCGGGCTCGATCTCGCGTTGATACGATCCCGCTGTACCTACACGGATAATGTATTCTACGCCACCCTTTGCCAGCTCTTCAAAACAAACGGCCGCTCCTGGTGACCCTACGCCGTGGCTGACGACTGCAACCTCTACACCCTTCCACGTTCCTGCATAGCTGTGGTACTCCCGATTCTCACCGATTTGCCGATGATCTTCCAGCTTGGAGGCAATCAGTGCCGCACGCTTTGGATCTCCGCATACGATCACGCGCTTCGGCAATTGCGCAGGATCTACCTTTAGATTGGTCAACATCTTAATCAAACTCCTTTATCTCCCATTCATCCTCAGGGATCGGCAAGGCCACGCCAGAGAACCGCCAAAGGAATGGGCCAAAAGCACATCATCGCGATCCAGATCAGCAAGCGGTACATTCGCCGTATAGTCATGGTCACCATGCAGCATGACATAGGAAGACTGGGGGGTTACTTTGATTATCTGCAAAAAATCACGAAAATGCACACCTGTGTACCGCAAGAACCTTATTTTGCTGGAAATGTTATTGCGCGTCAAGCATTTACATTATCAACAAAAACAGCTGCAGTTTACAAGGTGCAGCTGTTTCCTTATTCCGATTCAAAAACAATGTTTGGATGATGGCAATACCGGAATCTGTCCCACTGTTAAGGGTGACGGTGTATGTGCCTAAGTTAGGGACTTTGGCTGTCATTATAGCTGGTCGGTCTTGGAAGTTTTTATTTTTGAACTTGGATGAAAATACATCAGTTGATTTAACTACTTTCTCAAAATTGAACATCTTTTGGATAGTATTTATTTTTCTCATACTCTTCATCTGCCTCTCCCATCGGTATTCTCACCATCATTTCTTTGTTTACTGAATAATAATATATTAAGGCGATATCTTTCTGTTGATCACTTTTCGACTTTGAAGCTACTTTAACTGAATATGCTCCCAGCGGTTTACCTTCCTTATAAATGGTAGCTGGCTGAGGAAGTGATACCATTATTACTTTATAACCAATTTCTTCAGAGTCTTCTCTTGCTATCTGAGTAATATCCCGTAGTTTGTCGATTGTTTTTTCATCAAGTTGTAAGGCATCTATCGCAGCTATTTCAGGCACTTCCTTATTTGCAGAGCAAGCGGTTAAAAGAATGCAACTCAAAACAATTTTACACATCACGTTATGCTGTTTCAATTTAATTACTACCTTTCTGTTTAAAGGTTTATAAGTAATATTTTACCATTAATAATGTATAATAAAAATAAGCCTAACTGTTCACTTTTGAGCCAAAAATTCTTTCTTACTCTCATCAGTTGACTTACTAAAAAGTAAAAACATGCAATTTTAAACAAAAAAACAGAGATGTAGACCATCTCTGCAGGCTGTAGATAAACCCCCACTCTGAATTTCACAGATTGGAATGAAGAATTATTCTAGTAGAACGACTCCAAATTGCAAATGATTTTTCATTGTTGCTGATTCTTATTAATCCTTGTGAAAAGTCTGCTGCAGGCGATGGGACAATGTATTCAGCTCACCCAGCTCTTCGGTAATTTCCCGTACTTTTTGATGCTGGTTTTCTGCGGTGGCAAACAGCTCTTCCAGGTTGGCCACAGACTCTTCTGTCACGGCCGTAATGGTTGACATCTCCACCGCCACTTCACCAGAGCGCATTTTTACCCGATCCATGCTGGAACGCACTTGGTCAGCAGCCTCCAGGAATGCTACCATCCCCGTCCGTACCTCTTCAATAGAAGCAACTGTTTGAACGGCCAGCTCTTGTCCCTTGGCAACAGACACTTCCCCATTGCTGATCTGCTCAACTGCATTTTCGCTTTCCTGATGGAGCACTTTGAGAATCTCGGTTATTTCCTGGGTAGCAGTGGCGCTTTGCTCTGCTAACTTGCGGACTTCATCAGCAACTACAGCAAAGCCTCGTCCATGCTCACCTGCACGGGCCGATTCGATCGCAGCATTGAGCGCCAGCAGGTTCGTCTGCGTCGCAATTTGATTAATAGCGCCGACAATTTCCTCTACCCGATTGGCTTGACGGTTGAGCTGATGAATGGTCGATGCCGCCACATTAACAGACTGCACGATTTGTTCCATCTGCCGCGATAGTTCATTCATCATCATGACACTGTCTGTCAAACGGCGGTTGTTATGATCGGATTCGCTCTTCATCGCATTTGCCTGATGGGTTACGGCTACGATCTCCTGATCAATGGACTGCACCTCTTCTTCGATCTTGACCGTGGAGTTGGCCTGCGATTCCATCCCCGTCGCCACTTCTTTGAAGGCAACCATCATTTCATCTGTATTTCGTTTCGTACCTTCCGCGTGCTCGTGGACATGCTCGGTTGTACGATCCAGCTGATCCGTCATCAACTGGATTTGGCCCAGCATTTCCGCTAATCTCAGCTCCTTTTCCTCGGCTTCTTGGCGAGCCGCATTCGCTTTTGCTAGAGAAGCCTGTCCCGCCAGACAGAGATATGTCATTGCTCCAATCATCATCAGAATAGCGACAATCCGCAAAAACATATTCAGCTCAGAGTAATCTCCAGTGAATAACTCGTATGTACCTGTATAAAAGCTAACTACCGAAGTAATGATCTCGACAACTCCGGCAAAGACCACCAGCTTCCAATCCAAATAAGCCGCCAGAAAGCCAATCACGATAAATGAGAGAAAAGTCACCTCCTCATAAGGAGTAAAATGGTCAAATGAAATGGCATAAAACATGAGCCCGATCGCGACCAGGTAGCGAATGACACGGCTGCCTTTTCTAATGAAGTAATAAGGTGACACGATCAAGGTAACCAAGAGTCCCAGCGATGTCAGATTCCAAAAGTCGGCACCTGTCGCATAGGTAATAAGTCCCGCCAACCAAAGATGATTCCATAAGATAAAAATCATAAAGCCTTCTTTGTTCGTTAGCGTATTACGCACCAATTGAACCATAATCGCCCATCCTTTATCCGTTTATTTATTTATCGGATTTTTCCCCCATTATAAATCGAACTCTATTAGCAGATATGTGAAAAAAGTGAGAACAGCAAAAAACAATTTGGAATAGGCTGATAGTAAAAGACCCTTTTCTCATAACCAGGAAGAAAGGAACAAAAAAAGTGGAACTCAACCAATTGCCAGCCACCGTGCTGACGCGTACGATTACTCGCCTGGGCACCACCATCTACTATCCGCAACTGGCTGGACTTGCGAATCAACAGGCAGAAAAAGATATCAATAAGGCTATCTTGCAAACTGTCCATGGTTTGATTCATGAGCAGCAAAGAGTGCAAATACCCGGCAACACCCAGATGCAGGGAAGCTACGAGATCAAGTCCAATGAGAGAGGCATTTTCAGCGTAACGTTGACCAACTATGCCTATACTCCGCAAATGGCCCACGGCATGACTTTTATGGGGACAGTTACCGCCGATATCCAAACAGGCAAGCTGTACACCCTGCGGGATCTTTTCAAGCCCGGGAGCGATTACGTCAAAGTCATTTCGGATCATATCAAGCTGCAAATCAAAGAACGCAACATTCCCACGTTGAACGGCTTTACCTCGATTAAGCCGGACCAGGATTACTACATCGCCGATAAAGCATTGGTCATTTATTTTCAGCTGTACGAGATCACGCCTTACTATGTTGGTTTCCCCATGTTTCCGATCTCTGTCTATGATCTCGAATCGGTCATAGCCGAAACAGGACCGCTCAGTATTATGTCCGCCGACTAGCGGGGGGGTAATTCCCGCAAATAATAAGCTGATGCCTTTATTCCCAGGCATTGGCTTTTTTGTTGCCAGAGCTGACCATCTTCCTTTGACAAGTCCATCTATTACAAGAAAATACAATCTTATTCCAATCGAATAAACATTTACTTATATGAGTTGAACTGTTAGTATGTTATTTGTACATATTTACTTAAGCAACCAAGTTTATCATATATCGGACCAGCCGCCCTGGAGGTATGATATTCATGCATCATTACGGACACAAGATTAGTCAAACTGCCAGAGTCTTTAGTAAATCACTCAATGGAATCATGTCTCCGATGGGCTTATACAGCTCACAATGGGGGATTATTCTCTGCCTGCACTATCGTAATGCACTCACGCAGGTCCAGCTGAGCAATTATCTCAACGTGGAAGCACCGACGATCACCCGCACACTGACCCGATTGGAAGAGATGGGCTGGATTATCCGTTCAGAAGGTGACGATAAACGTGAGCGCTATGTCTCCTTGTCCCCTCAAGCGATCGAGCGTTTCCCGGAATGGCTGCAAGCCGCCAGTGATCTGGAAGCATTAGCTTTGCGGGATATAGATGAAAGTGATTTGGCGATCTTTAATCGTGTATTGAAGAAAATGAACGATAATTTGAGTTCCGTTTAAATACATCTTATTGTTCGGTCAGACTGTTGTGGAGGAGAGGAAAAAGGAGAAAACGCTCCAGATTCTTGGAACACTTCCTGTGGGTCATTCCTGTCCGGCTCCATGAAAAAAGCGAAACCGCGTCCAAAGTAGCCGTTCCGTGGGCTTCTCAGAGGTGGACGCTAAAAGCTTGTTTCTCTTTTTTCATTGCGCCTTGGTTGGTGTTCCAAAGATCTTCGCTTTTTTCTCCTTTTTCCTCGACCAGCTTTTGCTCTTCCAAACTGCTTTCCTTTTTGAGAGCTTCCAAAGGAGTTTCCTGGGGTGAGTAAAGCAAGTACCGGAAAGTTTAAGCAAGATTGCTTACATACGCTGAAGCAATTAAACTTACCTATCTGATAAAAAAGGCTATTACCCGGAGCTGCCATGCTCTGGGTAATAGCTTTTTGCTGGTATTCCAAAGCCGTTTGCCTTTGTCGATCTCGATCTTCTGGAGGAAAATGCCCAACAAATTGTTCTGCAAAGCAATGAGAAGTCCATTCGGATCGCTAGCAAATCACTTCGCAGTGTGGCTATTCTAAAACGCCTCTTGCAGCTGGATGACAGCTTTTCCGGGATCATGTGCTGCTCCGCTCCCGAGGTGACCCCATTTTTTTCTCCATGCCAAAGCCGGAGAGCGATGTGAACGCTTTGCACGACTTTATTGCGTTTCTGGTGGGAAAATCGTCGAGGAAGCAACCACCTATCGGGGGGATGGATTATGCTCACTGTGAAAAAAGAAGCCGGACGTTGGACATATTGGACGGGGAATGTCTCCAGCCACCCTAGGCAGTCTGCAAGGCCTCCATCATGTCGATCCTGACCTTCAGACGATTGAGGTCTGGGCGGGCACCAAATTAAAAGCACTCGGCGAGCTCTTGTATCAACAGGGCTTTTCCCAGGAAATCTGGGTGCACTGTCCAAGTAAAATTCATGCATGAGACGAGTGAGCCTCCGAGTACAAATCAACAATGGAGCTATCTTAAGAAGATGTTGATCGAAAACGGCCTATTCTGGATGCTTTCCGAAAGCTGCCGCCTGATTCCCTCCCTCTCCAAGCGTGTCAGCATGCTGTCTGCCCAAAGTGTCCCCTCTGTGGCCGAAAGCGGCTACAGCCACCAGCTGTTTGCTACCCCTCGCTTGGTACGCTTTTATGAAATGGAATACAGCACTCTGGGGAAAAATGCACGGCATGACACAGGAAGACTGCACCAGGTCTATCTCCGTTTGCAGGATTTTCTGGATGTACGTGCAAGGCTTGATCCCCAAGGACTGTTTGTAAATGACTATTTGGCCCGATTGTTTGGGATAGCTGTACACTAAAAAAACGCCTCCACCAGCTTGTCGGTTGGTAGAGGCGTTGCTGTTTGTTTGTCTCTTATCCTTCGGTTGGAAAATTCGGATGCTGTGCCTTCTTGCGACCATAACGCAAGTAATAGTAGAGATAGAATACACCCAAAGCACCGATTCCATAGTACAATCCAAAGCGCTGCGTCGCATCAAATATTGGGAAGAGCAGGATAAACGTGCACAATGCCAGACAAAGGAGCGGCATCACCGGGTAAAACGGTGCCACGAACTGCAGATCTTCTACTTTGCCTCCCTCACGCAAATATTGCCGGCGGAAATTGAATTGGGAGAGGGCAATGCCCATCCACGTGAATGTGACCGCAATACCTGAAACAGACATGAGCAGCACGTATACAGTGTCCGCCGCAAGCACACTGGTCAGAAGTGACAGCAGCGAGAAGGCCAATGTAGCCAACAAGGCGTTAAGCGGAACACTTCTCTTTGTCAATTTACCGAATACCGGATGTGCCATTCCACTATGAGAGAGTGCCCACAACAAACGAGTCGCTGCATACAGACATGAGTTCCCTACCGACAACAATGCTGTCAAAATAACGAAGTTCATGATATCCGCTGCAAACGGGATTCCCACTGCATCAAATACGGTCACAAACGGACTCTCCAATAGCCCCAGCTCGCTGGATGGAAAGAGAGCAGACAGGATCATAACAGAAGCCACATAGAACATGAGAATGCGAAAGACGATGTTGCGAATCGCTCGAGGGATATTTTTCTGCGGGTTTTCGGTCTCACCTGCAGCAATACCGATCAACTCTGAGCCCTGATAGGAGAACACAACGTTCATCATCGTGACAAAGACAATGGCAATTCCAAATGGAAAAAGTCCTCCGTCTGCTGAGAAGTTGGACAAGAAAGGAGCCGGCCTGCCTTCCATACTGACAAAACCGAAAATGGCACCTACTCCGACAATTATGAAGATGAGTACTGCCAATACTTTGATTCCTGCAAACCAGTATTCGGTTTCGGCAAAGCCTTTGGTTGTCAGAGCGTTAAAGATAAAGAGCAAGACAATAAACACGGCGCACCAGATCCATATCGGTGTATCCGGGAACCATCGTTGCATGACCATGCCTGCGGCGGTAAACTCTACACCAGCGGTAGTAGCTGATCCTAGCCAATACATCCAACCAAGCGTAAAGCCACTTGCCGGGCCAATGTATTTTGTTGCGTATGTTTGAAAAGAGCCCGTTACAGGCATTTTGACAGATAACTCGCCTAGGCACGTCATGACGAGGTACAACAGAATTCCCCCGACGATATACGCGAGCACCGCTCCACCTGGTCCAGCCTGATTGATGGTAAAGCCAGCATTCAAAAACAGTCCCGTTCCGATAACCCCACCCAGCGACAACATAAACAAGTGACGGCTCTTCATCGAACGTTGAAGTTGGGTATCTTTTTCATTCCCCGTGTTCATATGATCCCCCTCTTTCCCCAGCAGGTTGACGGAAAAATGAAAGCGCAGTCTTTTTTGGAGAGAGAACTGCCTGCACTAGAAGCGCAGGGACAGGCAGCTCAATCCACCATCTTGCTTGCGGAATTCGGACATATCCAACTCAATGACGTTGTAGCCAGCATCTGTGATCTGTTTTTTGGTGCTGTCGAATCCTTTAGGAATGATCACATAATCGTTGATATGGATGCAGTTAGCCGAATACTCTACTTCTTTTTCGACTACGATGTGCTTGTAGTTTTTGAAAGTCTCGGAGTTGATGAATTCTCCTGCGAGAACCACCGTGTCATTGCCCAAATAAGCAATACCTGTTTTCAGGTGGAAGAACTCTTCCAATTGCACGATTGTAACCTCATAGCCATACTTGGCCAAAATCTCGCGGAACTGAACAGCACCTTCTTCGTTTGTGCGTGTAGAAAGCCCGACATAAAAGTGGTTCTCTACTTGCATAACATCGCCACCATCGAGGAAACCAGGTGCTTTGATGTATTCGATCGTATCGTAGAAACGCGGAATGACTGTCTTCATATCCTCAATCTCGCCGTTGCGGCTATCTGCTCCTGGATTCGTAATGACAGCGCATTTTTCTGTCAGAACAGCCGTATCCTCCACAAATGTAGAATCCGGGAAACGCTCGTCTGCTTCCAGAACAGTCACTTCTAATCCGGTCTTTTTCAGAGCCTCTACATAAGCCGCATGCTGCTCAAGAGCGAGAGCGAGGTCCGGTTTGCCCAGATCAGATGTTGTCAGACCGTTAACGTAGCTGCTTCCTGGCTTCTTTACAATCGCACGTGAAAATTTCATCGTTGATATCTCCCTTCTTTTTGCCCATCATGTTATTGGTTTCGCCCTAGTATTGGCACAATCCGACAACGCTGCCTCCATTGCCGCGCGTAGACCTATAGCTAGAACGTTACTACCTGAAGAATTGAATAAATCGCTTTACGGCACTTCCGAATTGTTGGTTTTTTCACAATGCGGAATTAATTCTGTTATTCAAAATTGTACACTCCTAATGTAAAATAGTTTTAAATTTTTTGTCAACGTAATTTTATACGCTTTAAATTATGTTGATTCAGTGAAAGTATTCTGATAGATTGTTACTTGAAAAGGCCAGCGAGGCATCTCCAAGCCGTACTCTTGCAAAAGAAAGCCAGGGGGGAAATACGTTGGTACAATCCATTGACCGAGCAATGAGCATTATTCATGTACTGGTCTCTGACGAAAGTAAGACGCATTGGTCAATCTCGGAGATTGCCGAAGAGACGTCTCTCCCACTCAGTACGGTGCACCGTTTAATCAGCAGCTTGATAAAATATGGACTCATCATGCAAAATCCAGATACTAAGCACTACAAGGTAGGGTTTACCTGGATGGAAATCGGGCTTCGTCTTCTGGATAAAATCGATACCCGGGCCGTTGCACGCTCCGTCATGGAACGTTTGGCAGCAGATGTGAAAGAAACCGTCTACCTGAACATTCCTAACGGATCGAACTCGATTATTGTCGAGCGGGTGGAAAGCTCTATGACTGTTCGGATCATTGATAATCTAGGCGAGCGAATTCCCATGCATATCGGCGCCGCAAACAAGACCATCCTAGCGAATCTGGCCCCAAAGGAAGCTGAGAAAATCGTTTCCGGGCTGATCACAGACCCAGACAAACGTCGCGAGCTGCTGGATCGCCTGCCCGAGATCAAACAAAACGGATACGCCATCAGCTATGGCGAAAAAACAGAAGGAACTGCTTCTGTAGCCGCTCCCATTCTCGGATATAACCAGAAGGTTGTCGGGGCACTCAGCATCGGCGCACCTAGCTATCGGATCACCGATGAGCTCTTGGCCACCCTGATTGACAAAGCGCAACAAAGCGCCGCAGAGATCTCCCATAAAATCGGCGCATTCACCTAAATTTTTTTACCCACTAAGCGGAAAGAGTTTTCACCATACGGAAAACGGAGGCTATCATCATGCAAAAATGGCAAACAAAAGAACAGTTGGTTGATCTTCTATGCAATCTGGTAAACATCCCGAGCGTAACAGGCTCCGCAGCAGAGAAGGACTTGCCCGGCTATGTAGTTGACCAGCTGCGGACGCTCCCCTATTACCAGGCCAACCCGGATCACGTACGTGCCAATCCAACTGGAGACGAACGTCATTTTGTTACCGCCTTGGTGAAAAAGGAAGGCGTGCGCGACACCATCATCCTGGTTAGCCATTTCGATGTGGTTGATGTGGAAGATTACGGGGCTTGGCAAAAGCATTCTTTTGATCCAAAAACACTGACTCCGCTGTTCCAGCAGAATCAAGCAGATATGCCTGCCGAGGTACAGCAAGACCTGCGCACAGGCAATTGGCTGTTTGGCCGCGGTACGATGGACATGAAATGTGGTCTGACTCTCCACATGTCCATGATCGAACGAGCAATCGCTGGTGAATTCGATGGAAATATTCTGTTATTGACCGTGCCGGATGAAGAAGTAAACTCCGTCGGAATGCGCGCGGCTGTGCCTGAACTTTTGAAAATTGCGGAAGAATTTGATTTGGAGTATAAAACGGTACTCAACTCCGAGCCGATGTTTACCCGCTACCCTGGAGACCAAAATAAATATCTATACACAGGCTCTATCGGAAAGGTTTTGCCCGGTTTCCTCTGCTACGGAAAAGAAACACATGTCGGTGAACCGTTTGCAGGCTTGAACGGAAACTACATGGCTTCTCAGATCACATGCGAACTGGAGCTGAACACTTCTTTTTGCGAAGTAGTAGAGGGTGAAGCCTCCCCACCGCCAACCAACCTGATCCAAAAGGATTTGAAAAAGGAATATTCCGTACAGATTCCTCATCGTGCGGTTACCCTGTTTAACCTGTTCCTGTTGGAAAAGCAGATGGAGGAAGTCGTCAAGCCCCTTCTCGATACTGCTAAAAATGTAGCTGATCGCATTAAGCAAAACTATATCAAGCACGCCAGCCAATTCGCGAATTTCGCGCCATTCAATCCACGCGATTTGTCTATTTCTGTGATGACCTACGAAGAGCTGTACGCCTATGCGCTCAAAACCTACGGGGAAGAAAAGCTGAAACAACTAGAGGCCGACGTCATCGCGAGCCGTAATGACAAAGATGATCGCGATACAACCATCGAACTGGTTGATCAATTGGCGATTCTGTGCAAAGAGCTCTCCCCGATGATGATCTTGTTCTTTGCTCCGCCGTTTTATCCGGCCGTCAGCTCACGGAACCATCCGTTGATTATGCAGATTTCGTCGGAAATGGAAAGCTATGCGCGCGATCAACATGGGGTCACTCTGGTTAAACAAAACTACTTCGGTGGCATCTCTGACCTTAGCTACGTGGGACTTCAGTATCCCGCAGCATCGATGCAACCACTCGTTGCCAACATGCCGCTGTGGGACAATGGATACTCCATCCCGCTCCAGGAGCTCGAAGCATTTGACGTACCCGTGTTGAACCTCGGACCTGTGGGACGCGATGCTCATCAATGGACAGAACGCCTGGATGTCGATTATGCCTTCGACACTTTGATGGACATGCTGCCACGCTGCATACAGTCTTTGCTGAAACCTGAAATCAAAATCAATAACTGATGCTGCTGTTCATTCCCCTTCCTTTTTTCTATATAATGAAGAAAAAGATGTAGGAAGGGGTTTTCCATGTCTATGCAATTCGAGGCAAAGGAAAAAGGCTTTGTAAGCCATTTGTCTTATGGAGACTTACATGTATCCGGTGACGAAGAGTACGGTTTTCGTCCATTTCAATTGCTCGTTTCGTCGATTGCGGTATGCAGCGGCGGCGTATTGCGCAAGGTCTTGGATAAAATGAGAATGCCCTGCACGGATATGAAAGTAACTGCCGACGTAGAGAGAAATGAAGCGGAGGCGAACCGGGTGGAGAAAATTCATCTTCACTTCATTATTACAGGTGACAATCTTAAGGAAGAAAAAGTACAAAAGGCGATCGAAGCAGCAAGCAAAAACTGCCCGATGGTTCAATCTGTAAAAGGAAGCATTGTCGTAACGGAATCCTTTGAATTGATCTCTTGAGCGAAACGAGCTGTATCATTTTTAAGACGTCCATTATGTTCATCGTAGTTCCAAGTTAATGTGGTATACTTTCCGCCAAATTGTGCCAAACTGATATAAGATAAGGGAATTATTGATTTGTATCCGAATAACCCATGGCTGGTTAAGCCCATACTTTACAATTTGGACTCTTGATTCCTGAACGTAAGCCTATTATCCTTTTGAGATAATGGGCTTTTAAGTGTTATCAACTTCCGTAAATTCGAGTACTTCTAAAAGGTACGCATCCTTATCTATCAACAAAAAAATCCGCTTCTTTTCCATCGCAGAAAAGGGCGGATTTTTCCTATCCGATCTATTTCATTAGTTACTTACCGGCTGATGCTGCATGGCTTGCTGTTTTTTCTTTTTCCCCTCTGGAATAAGTACGTTCAGCAATACAGTAGCCAATGCACCGACGGTAATGCCGGAGGACAGAATATAATTCACGAAATCAGGTACACCAGCCAAAGCATCTTTCGGTAGGACAGTCACAGCCATCGTCAAAAGGATCGGCAGGCCAATCACCATCATCGTTCGATCATCAATGGAAATGTTCTGGATCACTTTGATACCATTTGCCACGATAGCCACACAGACAATCCCGAAAATACCGTTGATGACTGGCTCTGGTATACAGGTAATCGCAGCAGACAGCTTCGGTACCAATCCAAGAGCAATCAGGATCAAGCCGCCAGCCATGATCGCCATACGGCTCCCTACACCCGTTACAGCAATCAAGCCTGCATTGGAGGAATATCCGGTCGTAGGTGTACCTCCGAACAAAGCACCGACAAAGCAACCCAAGCCTTCACCGACAGCACCGCGATTCAGACGCTTCTCCGTCAGCTCGCTATCAGTAACAGTGGAAACGACAAACCACGTCCCCGTTGTTTCAATCATGATAATCATGTAAACAAACAGCATCGTCATAACAGCACTGAGATCAAATACAGGAGCGCCATAAGGGAAGAATTTTGGCAGGGAAAGCCACGCCGCTTGTCCGACTGAACTAAAATCTACCGTTCCAAAATAAGCGGCGGTAAGCGTACCTACCAAGATCGCGATCAGGACAGAAACGAGTCTAAAAAACGCACCTGCTACCTTTGCTCTTGTTCCCAGGAGCATGCAGACAACCAGAACACCAGCAGAGACAGCAGCGATGAAAATATTGGTCCAAATATCTCCTGGAGCTCGATAAATATTTCCCATCCCCGTCGGCATCAAAGAAATTCCTACAATAATAATGACCGTTCCCCCTACCAACGGAGGAATAAACTTCCGCACACCTTTAGCAAACCATTTCAGCGGGTATCCAAGCAGTGCCATGAAAAGCGCGCCGGGAATCAGGCTGCCAATCATAGCCGCCATGCCAAGCTTACTTCCAATTGCCGCTAAAGCACCGATAGGCACATAGGAAGGTCCTTGTACTACAGGTAAACGCAATCCCAAGCCAGTTTGGATCAACGTGCCAATACCCGTCGCGAGAAAACACATCTGAATAAAAAAGGAAGTACTAGAAGAGTCCATGGTAAGTAATCCAGCAATAATAATAGGAGCAATATACAGGTCCATAGCCAGTACGTGCTGCAAACCGAGTAAAAACGCCTTGCCGATACTAATTTTGTCATCGACGCCCACAACAAGTCCCGTACTTTCGCGATGTTGTTCCACTTTCTGATGGCCTCCCCAGGATTAATAATCGCTAATAACGAACATTATATCGCAGATTATAAGCCATAATTCCTAAACAAAGCAACTATTATCAAACAAAAACCGTAAAACAAATGGATAATGTTCGTGTTTTTGTTGACTTGCCTTCCACCCACCCGCTACAATAATGAAGAAACGGAATGTACATTAAAGGAGTGTCCGATAGATGATCGTGCAAGATGCCGTACTGCGTAATGAGTGGATTGTCGCCTGTCGTTCGACGGATGTCCAAGACCGGCCGGTTCAGGTCACCATTATGGGAGAGCGGGTCGTCCTCTTCCGCAACGAAGAAGGAATTCATGCGTTTAAAGACCTCTGTATTCACAGAGGCGCGGCCCTTTCGCTTGGCTGTGTTCGAGATGGCAAGCTGGTTTGCCCTTACCATGGATGGGAATATGAATCATCGGGAGCTTGTGTGAAGATTCCGCAGCTACCAGAGGATCAGGCCATTCCCGGCAAAGCTCGCGCTATTCCTTTTGGCTGTGCTGAGCGTTATGGCTTTATCTGGGTAAATCTCGGCAACCAGACACCTACGTTTTTTGCCTTGCCTGAATTCGAGGACGAGCGCTATCGCAATGTCATTTGGGGGCCACAGACAGTTTCCGCCAAACCTCCGCGTGTCGTAGAAAACTTCTTGGATGTTGGCCATCTGGCTGTTGTTCATGAAGGTTATCTTGGTGTTTCCACGCATACAGAGATCGGCGATTATCGCGTGCATCGCGGTGAGGACGGGGTCATTCGTACGGACGAGATCGCAGTGTTCCAGCCTGATCCTGACGGTACTGGACAAGCCAAGCACGTATACTATACTTATGAGATTCTCCGTCCACTGACGGTTAAATTCACCAAGCGCGACCAGGAAAATGGCAACATAATGTCTATCCTGCTGACAGTAATGCCGCTTGATGAGCAGCAAAGCGTCGCTTACGGTGTCCTCTCTTTCAATTACGAAACCAATCTGTCAGACGAGGAAATCAATAAGTTCCAGGATCTGATTTTCGCGCAGGACAAACCAATCGTTGAAAATCAGAAGCCAGAAGACCTTCCTCTCGATCTGCAAGTAGAACTATCGCTTAAATGCGACCGCGCCAGCATCGCATATCGCCAGTATTTGACCGAGATGGGCGTCAAGCTGGGTACGGCCTAAGACTTCACTCATAACGATACACAAAGGACCCACCAGCCATCTTCGGGCCAGTGAGTCCTTGTTTGTACAGTTAGGAATTTATAAAATGCCTATCCAGTATAAGTGCAACCGCGGCTCCGCCAAAAGGCATGGCGTAGCCAGGTTTTCTAATTGTCCAGCTATAAAATCGGGGATAAGAGCCGCGTCAATGATTCCTGTATACGCGAACGCAGCGGTCTGTTCAGGTACTCTTCGATCGTTATTTCCCGGCAATCCTCCAAATCCGTCATGAACAAATCCTCTAGCTGCTGAGCCATTTGCGTATCGTAGAGAAACGCATTGGTCTCAAAATTGAGCTTGAAGCTGCGAATATCAACGTTTGCGGTACCCACAGAAGACAATTGCGTGTCCACTACCATGGTTTTGGCGTGCATGAAGCCCTTTTCGTAGAGAAAGCAGCGTACCCCGCTCTTCAATAGCTCCCCCAGGTAGGAATGCGTAGCCCAGAACACCATCAAATGATCGGGACGTCCGGGAACCATCACGCGTACATCTACGCCAGACATCGCTGCCATTTTTAGCGCGGTCAGCATACTGTCATCCGGGATGAAATAAGGAGTTTGCAAGTATATCTTCTTTCTAGCCTTATAAATCATCTTCAAAAAGGCGTGCTTAATTTGCTGCTTTTCTGAGTTGGGGCCGCTCGATACAATCTGGACGCCAACATCACCTGGCGCCTCATACATTTCCGGGAAATAGACGAACGATTCTTGCATTCTTTTCGGCGCAGAAAGGTTCCAGTCCAAGAAAAAGCGTGCCTGTAGCATGTAAACCGCTTTCCCTTCAATCTGCAGATGGGTGTCTCTCCAATATCCGAGCTTCTGGTCCTTGCCCAAGTATTCATCACCAATGTTAAAGCCACCGATGAATCCTACCTTTCCATCAACAATAGTCAGCTTCCGATGATTACGAAAGTTGACCCGGAAGTTAAGAAAAGGAATAGAAGAAGGGAAAAAGGAGACGACTTGGCCCCCCGCAGCAATTAAAGGTCGGAAAAGCCGGGAAGGAATGCCTGTTGAGCCCACTGCATCGTACAGCAGCCTGACTTCCACACCTTGCTGCGCCTTTTTAACCAACAAGTCGATCAGCTTCTTGCCCAGCTCGTCATTTCTCATAATGTAGTACAGCAGATGGACGTGCTCACGAGCCCCTTCAATTTGCTTGAACATGGCATCAAATAAACTGTCCCCCTCAAAAAACATCTGGACCGAATTATCCTGTGTATAATAAGCCCCGTCACTCACGACATTCATGTAAATCATGTCGCGGTGTCTCTCCATAGCCGGGTCATTCACATAAAAATCGCCTTTTTCGAGTGCTTGCTTTTGTTTATCGACAGCCGCTCGGAAATGGGAGAACTCCCCCTCTTTCAGCCGATACAGCTTTTTTTTGCTTAATTTTTGACCGAAAACAAGGTAAAGGATAAATCCAACCCCCGGCAAAAACAGTAGCACCATCAGCCATGCCCAGGTTGCCGCAATGTTGCGCCTCTCCATAAAAATGAGGACTGCGGCCAAGATCAGATTGCCTATTGTAATGACCACAACAATTTGCTCCAGCAACAACATTACACCACTTCCGCCCTTAGGATATCTCCCATTTTACACCATCTTCTTCCGGGATTCATCCTTGGGTGTCAACGAAAGTGATTTACTTGCCCAAGAGCTGCCCGCTTTTCATGATTAACTGATCATCCAGGTAAACATCTGGTTCTTTGACTACCAGGTCAATATGGACCCCAGCGACAATCGTTCCGCCAAACGTATTGTTGCTTCCAAAAGCTACGTGAATGGTTCCGTACACCTTCTCGTCTTCGAGGACGACTCCTGTGATACGCGCTTTGTCGTTGGTACCGATTCCGAATTCAGCCAGCATGCGGCCATCCTGCTCCCCGAGAATTTGCAGGAGGCGCTCAGCCGACGTTCCCTCTGCGTCTGTAATCCGTCCGTTTTGGAGCGTCAACAAGAGCGGCGTATCGATTTTGCCAATGCCAGAGATAGAACCGTCCACGAGAATTTGCCCTTCAGCAGTACCCTCCAGTGGTGCAATATAGGCTTCCCCTGATGGCAGGTTGCCCGATTCACCCGGGTTTACATACATGCCTGTGCTAGGTACCCCATTCCTACCTGCGATGGAAAAGCTAAGCGATTTCCCTGCTTTTTCAATTCGCACGGTGCTCGCCTGCGTCAGCAGCTCTGTTACTTGCTCGGTCAAGATTTTGACTTGCGCATAATCTGCCGAAATCGCCCCCTGAAGGAACATGTCTGCGGTAATTCCCGGCATGGTAGCGAGTCTTGTCCCGTTTGCTGCGGCTTCTTTTCGCGCTTTTGTATGTGTCAAGGAATGCTCTGTTACACAAACG
The DNA here is from genome assembly GCF_050467985.1 of Brevibacillus sp. NRS-1366. Taxonomy (NCBI): domain Bacteria; kingdom Bacillati; phylum Bacillota; class Bacilli; order Caryophanales; family Paenibacillaceae; genus Brevibacillus; species Brevibacillus sp. NRS-1366. The sequence continues at coordinate 83,977 of NZ_JBITPN010000011.1, forward strand.
ACTACATCGGATTGCTTCATCGCCTCTGCAACGGCTACAGGAGGCTCCTGACCAGACTTTTCTCGTTCTTTCATGACCACCAGCACCGCTTCTGCGCCCAGCTGCTTACCGGCCTCCCATAGCGCTTCTCCGAGTTCTCGTTTCGGTTCGTCAGCTACGACCAAAAACGACTCTCCTGCTTTCAGCGCCATACAACTTGTCAATATACCTTTGCTCGTCTCTATCAATTTCACGACTCATCATCCCTTCTATTTACGCACAACTGCCTATCCTTGATTATTTCCACCTTTTCCTGCACCCATTTCTTCTTTCGTTATTTTACGAGGCAGCTCCTGCTCCACTGGCATTTAACGAAATTTTCTTGATTTTTTACCCAAAACGGGTATGATAGAATTACCAAATACATATGAAGAAGACAATGGGGTCTTTTTTTTGCGCAGGGGTGATTGCGTGGAGAAGGCCCCTTTTTATGTGGGCCGGATTTCCGAATGAAATGAGAGCGTTTTCAAAACAGAGCTTGCCAACAGATACATAGAGACAAGGGGATGACAAACATGTTACACGCTCACGCAAATCGACGCTTTTGGTGGCTAAGTCTGCTGCTCGTCGTAGCCCTATTCACAGCTTTGACACCTGCAGCGGCCAAGACTGCAACCACCACCACACAGGTGCTCGACAAGGGGAAATGGGCACCTGCCACTTACCAGGCTGTACAAGAATTAATTGAAAAAAACGGGATAAACAGTCCTTCTTACCATGCTTCCAAAAAGCCGTATGCCGTTTTTGACTGGGACAATACGAGCATTATGCATGACACCGAGGAAGCTCTCTTTGTCTATCAAATTCATCATCTCGCTTACAAGCTTACACCTGAGGAATTCGGCAAAGTGATCCGCACGAATGTGCCGGAGGGTCCTTTTGCTGATAGCTATCAAAATGCAGACGGCAAACCCGTAACATTAGACGCCGTCGCCTCCGACCTCGTATCGGATTACACTTACCTGTACCAAAACTACAAGGGCCTAAAAGGAACCAAATCGCTAGAAGAAGTGACTGCAACGGAGCAGTTTGCGGACTTCCGCGCAAAGCTGTACTTCCTCTATGAGGCTATTAACGAAACACACAGCAACACGATTGGCTATCCATGGGTACTCTACCTTTTCACCAACATGACAATTGACGAGGTGCACAAGCTCGCGGAACTCTCCAATGACGCTAGTCTGGGCATGGCCATTCAAAAGGTTACCTGGACAAGCCCGAAAGCACTAGCCGGCAAAGCTGGCGTGATAACCGCTTCCCATACAACAGGACTGCGCCTGACCTCAGAGGTCGCCAATCTGATGAACACGCTGCGTGCAAATGGCATTGATGTATACGTCGTATCCGCATCCCTGGAGGACGTCGTGCGTGTCTTTGCTACTTTGCCTAAATACGGCTACAATCTGCCATCAGAAAATGTTATTGGCATGCGCCTTGAGACGCAAAATGGCGTAATCACAAACAAGTACCTGCCCAACTACCCGATAACGGTAGGTCACGGCAAAACAGAAGTCATCCAGTCCATACTGGAGAAAAAATACGGACACGGCCCCATTCTCATCGCTGGCGACAGCAACGGCGACTTTGAAATGATGACCGAGCTGGGCAGCGTAAAGCTCGTATTGGTTGTCAACCGTGTCAAAGGTGGGAAAATCGGTCAGCAGGCGGCTAAAGGCGCCGAGCAGCTGGGCAAAGCCAATCCATCCGTTGTCCTGCAAGGTCGCGATGAAAACACTGGCATGTGGATTCCGAATGAAGCTACGATCAAGCTTGGCAAAACAGAGCCGCAGTTGGTAGCGAAGTAACATTCATCCGCTCTATAAGCAAAAAACCGCCCGGCATGCATTTGGGCGGTTTTTCGTTTTCTTGCATTACGAGGGGTGGCCACATACGCCAGCGAGGTTTTGATCGTTTCTATGATTTATTGAACAGCCACTTTCATGACAGCACGTACGGAATCAGCCGATTTGTCCAGAGCCGTTTTTTCGGCTGCTGTCAGGTCCAGCTCGATTACTTTCTCGATTCCACCCGCTCCGAGCAGTGTCGGTACGCCCAGGTAGAGATCGTGATAGCCGTATTCCCCTTCCAGATAAGCGATGGACGGCAGAATGCGCTTTTTGTCTTTCAAAACTGCTTCTGTCATTTGCACCAGGGAAGCCGCTGGAGCGTAATACGCAGAACCGTTGCCCAAAAGGCTGACGATTTCTCCGCCGCCCTTGCGTGTTCTCTCAACGATTGCGTCCAGTCGGTCTTGTGGAATCAATTTATCCAGAGGGATCCCGCCTGCATAGGAGTAGCGCAAAAGCGGCACCATATCGTCGCCGTGTCCGCCCAGCACAAAGCCGGTTACATCCTCGACCGAAACGTTCAGCTCCATCGCCACGAACGTGCGGAATCGAGCTGTATCAAGCACGCCAGATTGACCGATTACGCGGTTTTTCGGGAAGCCGGATGTTTTGTAGAAGGTGTACGTCATCGCATCTACAGGGTTGGAGAGGATCAGCACTATTGACTGTGGTGCATATGTTTTCACTTGCTCGGCTACCGAACGCATGATAGAAGCATTAGTCGCTACGAGATCATCACGGGACATGCCAGGCTTGCGTGCGATACCAGCAGTGATAATGACGATATCAGCGCCTTCGATATCTTTGTAATCTGAAGTTCCTACGATAGTGGAATCAAAGCCTAATACTGGCGCAGATTCCATCATGTCAAGTGCTTTCCCTTTGGTTGGGTTCTCGAGCTGCGGGATATCCACGAGTACAATGTCAGCCAGTTCTTTTTGAGCCAGGATGAACGCTGTTGTTGCTCCTGTAAAGCCACTACCGATCACTGCTACTTTTTTTCTGCGAAAGGTCATGACGAATCCTCCTCGTGTTTTCCTATCTTACAGGACTAGTTTCACACCGCTTGCTTTTTGCTCCAGCATTTTGGAGAGGATCGTGCCGATATGCGCTCCAGCCTCAATTGGAGACGTACCTTGACGGTGAATGTTGGAAATAACGGTACGCTCTGACTCCACCATCCCTTTACGCGGACGATAGCACATATACGCGCTCATGGAATGGGCCGTCACCAATCCCGGTCTCTCCCCAATCAGCAGCACCAGCACCTCAGGCTGCAACAGCTCCCCGATATGATCCATACTCGCTACGCGCCCGCCTTTGACGAAAAACGGTGTTCCGCAGGTCAATCCGTAGCTTTTGAGAGAGTCAGTCAGGGATGGAAGTACGTCGCGCAGGTTAGCGTCCACTGCGCTGGCACTGAGTCCGTCAGAGATAACGATCTGTACCTGCGGCTTCTTTTGGCAGCGCTCTTTAAGCAGCCGCACGCCTTCATCGTTTAAGATGCGTCCCATGTCCGGGCGCTTCAAATAATTTTCGGTATTGTCGTACTGTGTCTCGACAGTAAACAAGGAAAATTCGTCAAGCAATGCCTGACTTACCTCCCCATAAACGGCATCGACAGCAGCCGCATGGTCACGACGCAGCTGCAGCATCGTCTTGGTCAGCGGTCTTACACCCGTTCGCCATACGCCGATTCGCGCAGGGGTGCTTTCCAAAAGCTCGTTTAATCCTTCCTGCCATTTCGGATTTGGCACTTGTGACGTTCTTTCCGGTTCTACGGGAAGGGCCAATGGTTCTCTCCGATCAACAGAGGCGCTTTGCACCGGTTCAGCCTGAGAAGAGCTTTTTGGTTCAGCAGGTGTCTCTGCCATTTGCGTTTGTCCAGGTGCGCTCTGTCCCATCTCACTTAGCTTTTTTTGCAGCTCAGCTACTACCTTGTCTACCAGAAAATCTAATTGTTGTTCCATCCGTATTTCACCTCCTCTTCTTACATGAAGATTGTCGGATCACCCGCGATTGAAGTCAGTTTGCCGTTTTCCATGATTCCCATTTTCTCCAGCCATTTTTCAAAAGCAGGTGCGGGACGCAGGCCAAGCACTTCACGGAAAGCCGCAATATCATGGAAGCTGGTCGATTGATAGTTCAGCATCACGTCGTCTGCCATGGCTACGCCGATGACAAAGTTTACGCCAGCCGCTGAAAGCAGAATGCCGAGATTGTCCATATCGTTCTGATCGACCTTCATATGATTCGTGTAGCAGACGTCACAGCCCATCGGCAGTCCGTGCAGCTTGCCCATATAGTGGTCTTCCAGTCCTGCGCGAATCACCTGTCTGCTGTCGTACAAATACTCAGGGCCGATAAATCCAACAACCGTATTGACGATAAACGGCTGATACTTGCGAGCTAGCCCGTAGCAACGCGCCTCCATCGTCAACTGGTCAATGCCAAAATGCGCTTCGGAGGAAAGCTCTGATCCTTGGCCAGTCTCAAAATACCAGAAGTTTGGTCCGTACGAGGTTCCTTCCTTGCGCATTAGATCGTCCGCCTCATCCAACAGCGCGACGTCAAGTCCGAACGCATTGTTTCCCTTTTCGCTGCCCGCCAGGCTTTGGAAAATCAAGTCGGCTGGCGCCCCTTGACGAATTGCCCGCATCTGCGTCGTTACGTGAGCCAGTACGCAGTTTTGCGTAGGAATCTCCCACTTGTTCATCACGTCTTTGGTCATCATCAGAATGTCCTTGACGCTGTCCGCCGTATCAATAACTGGATTGATTCCGATAACGGCATCGCCAATCCCGTAGCTGAGTCCCTCATACAAGGCTGCCTTGATGCCCTGAACGTTGTCTGATGGATGATTAGGCTGCACGCGTGCTGCGAGTACACCTTGCTGACCGATAGCGGTATTGCAGTGTGTAACGTTACGAATCTTGGCCGCTGCCGTGATCAGGTCAAGGTTGCTCATCAGCTTTGCTGTAGCAGCGATCATTTCGCTGGACAAGCCTCTGCTGATCCGCTTGATTTCATTGTCGCCTGCCCGGTGGCTCAAAATGTATTCGCGCAGCTCGGCAACGCTCCAGTTTTTGATTTCGTTGTATATTTTTTCGTTGATTCCCGCTTCAATCACACGGGATACCTCGTCTTCCTCTGCAGGAAGCAACGGGTTATTTCGTATGTCTGCAAGTGTGAGATCAGCCAAAACCTGCTTGGCAGCTACACGTTCTCTCGAATCAGCAGCAGCAATGCCTGCCAACTGGTCCCCCGACTTGTCTTCATTCGCTTTCGCAAAGATTTCCTTCAAATCGCGGAATTGATAGGTAGTCCCAAGCACAGTCGTTTTCGTGTTCATCACATCCACCCCTTCTTACGTTACGGCCTTTCATCGAAAGCGAGCGTCTTTACAACGACCGGAATAATCGTTCCCGAAATGGGTTCTCCGAGGTCGATGTAATCGCCATATTCTACACGCACCTGATCAATGCAAATGATCTCCGGTGCCCCTTTGCATCTGAGCGCCAAGGCCTGACCCAGAGCTTTTGCCATATCCGTTTCGCAGATGACAACCATGATCTGGCTCTCAGCAAAAGTCTGCCGGTACTGCTCCGCCAGCTCCTGCGCAATCGTCTGAAGCAAAGCGTAGGAGCAATAGCCGATCCCTGAAATGGCCAGGGCAAAAGGAATCCCTGCCGTCTTTTCAAACAGGCGCTCGCCCATGCCATAAATGGATGCTACTTCCTGACGCAATCGCACTGGATCGGTTAATTGTTCCGGCGTCAGCTCCAGCTTGAGAATCGGAATGTTTTTGATCGGCAATAACTCCGGCTTGATATGGACCGTAGATCCACTAATCTCTGTGCTTTGCATCCCCGCACCGATCACAGTTGCACGCACTGTTTGCTCCGGGTCGTTCCACCGAACCGGATAGGCTCCCTTTTCCCGTTCCTGTTGGAGTACGTACCCCAGGAGAGGACCAAAATCGCCATACCTGCTTGTATCCGCCATACTGTTCACGGGAGGGCCCATCATCAACTGTCCGACACCTCCAGAAACAGTCAGTTCCTCGACAGGATAGGCATCGCGCAAATGCGGACCCACTACCAATAGACCCGACACTTGCCGCTCCCTACCTGTCAAATAGTCCATCATGCTTCTCGCCATCTGTTCAGCAATTTCTCCCAGCTGTTCAAAGCCAATGGCTTGCCCGCTTTGGATCCGCAGACCCTTTGCAGACAGCCACTGCGAAATATTCGGTGAAACGTATTGGACAACTCCCTGTGGATCGAGCCGAATCAGTCGACCTCCCACATGAAACGTGACAGTCGCAATCGCTCGTCCCCGAGAAAAGTAAGCGGCGTTTGCCGTCCCGCCCCCGATATCGACATTGACGATTGTTCCCTGAATGGCTTGCGAACGCTTTTCTGCACCTGCTCCCTTACCCGCCAGCACGCCTTCCAAATCCGCACCTGCCGTCGCAACAACGAAATCCCCGGATCGCTCCGCCAGCAAATGAACAATATGCTGGGCATTCTTTTTGCTGGCCGTTTCCCCTGTGATAATAACCGCGCCAGACTTGATAGAAGAAAGGCTGATCTGTGCCTTTTCATACTCTTGCCGCAGAATGTCACCAATCCCATCTGCATCAATCTCATCAAATCCAATAAGCGGCGTGGAATGAACAGCACTTGCGTATAACAACTGACGCTCCACGATCTGATAACGGGGTAGCGAAAAGGTGCTGGACATGCGCCCTAACCGCAGACGACTCACAATCATTTTGGTAGTGCTGGTTCCGACATCAATACCGACACTTTGGATCCATTGTTCATCCATATGAACCTCCTCGAACCATTGGCGTGCCTGACGGGCATTACGAGAAAAAACGCTTGAACAGCCGGATCCTCGCTTCCGGTCTGACTCAAGCGCCTTTGCTTTTTCCTGCTATCTACTTTTCCCTTACAAGCGAAATGCTTACCTGCGCAACCTAAGGCAGAATCTCCTGTTCGCCAGAGAGGATTTCCTCCGCTAGCTTTACAAGTGGCATGCGCCGTTGCATGCTTACTTGCTGCATCCATTTATAAGCGGCATCCTCTTCCAGGGAGAGGGTGCTCATCAACTTTCCTTTTGCCTTTTCCACGGATTTACGATCCTCAATCTTTTGCTTCAAATCACTGATATCTTTCTTGAGCGAGACCACTTTTTCCTTTTGACTCAGTGCAATTTCAACCGTTGGAATCAGATCATCCTCCGACACCGGCTTTACCAGGTAGGCGGTCACTCCGGCCTTTCTGGCATCCTGCACCAGCTCCTTCTGACTGTATGCGGTCAAAAGCAGAATCGAACTGTCAGAAAAGGAACGAATGATGCTGCTTGCCTTGATGCCGTTCAAGACAGGCATTTTCACATCCATGATAATGAGATCCGGCTTGTGGCGATGGGCCAGAGAAACTGCCTCTTCCCCATTCTTCGCTTCAGCAATCACCAGGTATCCCTCGTTTTCGAGCATCTCCCGCAAATCCATGCGGATGATCGGTTCATCGTCAACGACCATAATCTTCGGCTGTGTCATCTTCATCCTCCTTTTGGATCGGATAGAGAATGGTAACTTCCGTTCCGTTGCCTGTGTTGCGGAAATGCATCGTGCCCTCCAGGTCTTCCTTGACCAGCGTATCCACGATTTTCAATCCCAGATGGCCCTTTTTCATGATTTGTTCCAAGTCCTCGATACCAACGCCATCATCCGTAACGGAAAGGCTGACGAAGTCTTCTTTGGAGACGAGTGCGATGGAGATGGTGCCTTCGTGCAGATTGTGAAATCCGTGGATCATACAGTTTTGAATCAATTCTGTAACGATCAAGGCAAACGATGTTGCCTTGTTTGACGGGAGATAAACGGATTCTCCTGCCACCACAACCTTTATAGCTTGCTCAGAACGTCTCATCGAAGAGACGATAATTTTCGATATCTTGGTTAAAATCTCTTTAAAATCAACCTGCTCCAGGCCATCTTGTGCCAAATACTCATGAATGATGGCGATGCTGTTTATTCGATTGATGCTTTCCCGGTATACCATTTCAATCTCCGTCGATTGCGAGCGCCTCATTTGCAGTCGCAGCAAGCTTGAGATTGTTTGTAAATTGTTCTTTACGCGATGATGAATTTCCTTGATTACAGCCGATTTGATCATCAGCTGCTTTTCCTTTTCACGGATATCAGATATATCCCGGAGGATAATAATTCCCCCGATGATGTCTGGCTTGCGCGCAGACGAAACCGCTTTCATCATGATAAAATGCTTTCCTCGTGAAAGCTCATCCTGAATGTAGCCCCCATGTCTGACAAAGTTCTCTGGGGAAACACGCCAGGAAAAAATACGTTCAATGCTCTCTCCCTTTTCAGGAAGTTCAAAACCGATGAGTGACAAAAGCTTGTGGGCACGCCCATTGGCGAATGTGATTTTTCCATTCTGATCAAACAAAATCATGCCTTCATGCAAAAGGGAAGAGATCGGCATGTCAGGCACTGCAAACTGGATCAGTGTCTCGCTTAGATGCTCCGTCGTTTCTTTGAGCATCTCCACGTTTTTTTCCTGCTCCACCTGCTTGGAGATATCCTGCTCTGTAATCAATGTACCAATTGTTTCACCCGCAGCATTCGTGATGGGAACCACACTTTGTCGCATCACCACTTGTTCCTGCGATACGCCGCGTGAACCGATAACCGGCTTTCCCGTGGTCAGGCAATACATGACGGCAGGTTCATTGACCGCTGTCGCCAGTTGCCCCACGACCGATCCACTATACATGGACCGAGCTGTGGAAGGTGATGCCTGTGCGATTACCAGTGCTGAGCTGCGGTCTATCGTCGGGCAATCGATAAACATGTCTGCTTGCGACAGATCCGCAAATATCTGCAGTTTGGCAGCCAAATCCTCTATGATCCGAATGTCGTCCTCACTCAAAGTTGTGGCAGCAATACACAGTTCCCGTATAGATTGCATGCATGTGAACCTCTTTTCACCTGCTTGAATGGATACTAACCTCATTTTCTCACAGACTAGCTATGGCGGATAGAGGTTTATTGATTAACAATTTCTTGTAAATAAGCACGTAATTCCGGAACGCCTTCATTGGTGTAAGAAGATGTCCGAAAGATTTTTCCGTCGCCCAGTGATTGGCGCAAGTAACTTTCGGCCCGCTCCAGATCGGCATCAGGATGATCCATCTTGGTGATAACCCCCACGCACAATTGCGGAAACCCTTGTGCAAATCCTGGAGGAAAGTAATTCCGATCGCGAGTGGCATCCTGCACCATCACGACCAGACCAGCCTCCAGAGAGGTCGCCATCAGCGTACGGTAAAACATCGGGTTTTCACTGTACTCTCCCGGTGTATCAATCACCCAATCTCGATATTCCAGCGCCTGTGTCTTTCTGGCCGGTTGCTCATCGCCCACCAACGCTTTGACCAGAGAAGACTTGCCTGCTTCGATGGCTCCGATAATCATTACACGTCCGGTCATGATTTCGTCACCAATGCCGGTGTAAATCGCAATTTTTCACTTAAGACCGTGTTCACTGCCTCGACAGCCATTTCTACCGCCGACACATCTCCCACGACAATCAGAGATCCCGTAAACCGGTCGAGAAAGCCGAGCTCCACACCCGCAGCTTTGGTCGCTATATCTGCAGCGATAATCGCCGTCTCGGTAGGTGTCAGGGTCAAAATCCCGATGGCCCCGGCTTCCTTGATCCCGAGCTTTGTGTAGAGCATCTGGTCAGGATTGGCAATCACATGAGCCAGTGTTACTTGCTTGCCCGGCACAAATTCCTGTATGACTCGTGAGCGTTCCTGTTCCATATCTATCCCTCTCCTCCTGCAGCTCCCGGCACCTCAAACGAATCGACAATACCTACAATGATCGCATCAATTGGCACGCTGTTACCGGTGAAAAGGATCCGGGCAGGTGTTCCTCGGGAGACGATAACCTGCTCGCCAATTCCTGCTCCAATCCGGTCTGCTGCGATAACAGTTTGTCCGCCTTCCTCACCACGCCAGTCAATCGGCTGGACAACCATCAATTTCAGATTTTCCATACCTGTTTCCTTTTGTGTAGCCCACACGCTGCCGATCACTTTTCCCAAAAACATGCGATCACCCTTTTCCCAAATAGCTGACGGTAATGCCGCGTTCTCTCATGCTGTCAAAGGCAAGCGGAGAGACGATCGCTCCTTTTTTTACGTGCAGAATGGTATTGCGAAGCTCTGGCTGGGATCTAATCCAATCAGCCGTAAGCAACTTGCCGGAAAAAACCGCTTCTGCCTCATCCAGTGCTGTCAGAGCCGGCCCCTCGGGATTCGCTTCGTCCTTTTGCAATTGCGCTTTCAGCTTGGAAACGACGCGATCTGCGAGACGTCTCTGCTCTGCAAATTCCACGCCCAGCTCTTTCATTGCCTCAACGTGACGTTGGAACAGCTTCTCATAAGCTGGCGTCAACGTCAGTGTTTGCAGTGTACGTCGATCAGCGCGCTTGATTCCCGGAACATCGGAGCCTGCGATGACGAATTTACCTGTCACGAGTGCAGAAAAGACAATCTCCGCCTTGATTGTTCCTTTCAATCCAGCAGCGATACGACCTGCATTATCCAAATCAATCTCCGGAATCACGATACCGACATAATCTTTCGGCACTTCCAACGGGGCGGGAGCGTACTCATCCGCAGTAATGATTTTGCCCGCTCCTCCACACTCGATCTTGTGCATCCCCAGCCAGGAAGAAGTTTCTCCATCCAAAAAGAGGATATCGTGGCAGATCCCATGGTTTTTCAACTGGATAAAATGATCTGTATACGCCTCATGTGCCTGGCTGTCGCAAAACACATACAGAACTCGAGGCGCTTCTTTTTTCTTTTCTGCATTCATCGATTGCAGAATTTCTTTTGTAATCGATGCCACCATTTCTCTGATATCCATCAAGCTCTACCTCCGTTAGCCGGAGTAAAACTGGCCGTTTTTGCCGATCACTTTTACCCGGTCGCCCGTTTTCAAATTAGCGGCATTCCCTTCATCCAAATCGACATGGAAATCAAGCGCAAATCGCGGATGAACGCGAACAACCACATCGGGATAGATAATAGGGCGGTCACTCTGTGTCGCAAGGATCAGCGTATCGCCATCCTTTACCTGATAGCTTTCTGCTTCATCAGGCGACATATGAACGTGCCGCTTGGCTACAATCACGCCTTTTTCCAGCATGACTGTTCCTTTTGCCGTGACGAGTACCAGACCCGGTGTACCTTCGATATCTCCAGACATCCGTACAGGTGCGTGTACACCCAGTGCGAAGCCGTCTGTTCGGGAGATCTCCACCTGTGTCGCGCCGCGTGCAGGTCCCAGGATTCGAACTCCATGAATGCTGCCTTTTGGCCCCACGATCGTGACGGTTTCCTGGCAAGCAAACTGGCCTGGCTGGGACAAGTCGCGCATCGGCGTCAACTCATGTCCTGCTCCAAAGAGTTTTTCCACATCTTCCGGAGACAAATGGACGTGACGATTGGATACGCCCAGGGGAATTTCACGTACTGCCTCGGCAGCTTGATTGGTGGAAGGCTGCTGATGTTCTTCAAACGATTTCACTTCAATCCCTCTTCCTTTCAAGAAATCTGCCGCTGCTGGTGTTATTTTATCCCCTTTCTCTAGGAGAAAGGGGTTGGGTATGCCTGCTTTATGCATGGCTCTTAGGGATGCTTCTGTAATGACTGCCATAAGGGATTACCCTTCGAGCTTAGGCAGGATCAGTTCAATGTCGCCATGAGGGCGTGGGATGACGTGTACAGATACGAGCTCGCCCACTTTTTCGGCAGCAGCGGCACCTGCGTCCGTGGAAGCTTTTACTGCACCTACATCACCGCGAACCATTACTGTGACGAGACCGCCACCTACGTGTACTTTGCCAATCAGTTTTACATTCGCTGCTTTTACCATTGCGTCAGCAGCTTCTACTGCTCCTACCAAACCTTTTGTTTCTACCATTCCCAATGCGGACATTTCTCCAGCCATTTTCATTTCCTCCTTAATTGTATCGACAATTTTTTAGTGGTTTAAAGCTACTTTCGGCAGCTATGTTTCCCGGACTTTTTGAACGTCCTTTTTAAGACGTCATTTCGGTTAAAACAGACTTGATGATGTTCTTGATTTCATCGCGGCTGAGTCCAACATTCATCGAAGAGACAGCCTGCAAAACCGCTTCTTCCGCTTGGGAAGTTGCCTGCACCTGTGCCGGCCTCGACTCAGGCATCTCTCTTACGCCAAACGCAACACGCTTGATGTTGAAGAGGTGCTTTGGCCCGATGTTGTCTGAAGTGATGTTGTTCCCAAAGGAACCGCAGCCCAAAGTAAAGGACGGCTGAATGCCTGTAGTTGCACCAATTCCTCCGAATGTTGTACCGGTATTGACCGGAATCCGGGATGCGGGCATCGCCTGACCGTAGGACGCAATGATGTTCTCATCCTGCGCGTGAATCCCTGCTGTATGTCCCAGACCACCGAGCTCCAACAGCTCTCGGCAACGTGCAAACGCCTCTGTTGCATCTTGGACTGTGTACATGGCGAGGATCGGAGCCAGCTTCTCTACGGACATCGGATACGCCTTTCCGACACTGTTCTCTTCGGCGATCAGCACGCGTGCATCGGCAGGAATGGTGATGCCAGCCATCTGCGCAATCACGTGCGGCGAGCGACCAACAATCTTGGCATTGAGCGAGCCGTTGACCATGACGATAGCGGCTACCCGCTCTTTTTCATGATCGTCCAGGAAATAGGCTCCCTCTCGCTTCAGTGCCGCGATCATCTGATGCTTGACCGACTCTTCAATGACAAGTGCTTGCTCGGAAGCGCAGATCGTACCGTAATCAAAGGTCTTGCTCTGTACGATCCGTTTGGCTGCTGCAGCCAGATCGGCACTGTGATGGATGTAAACCGGAACATTACCCGGTCCTACGCCATAAGCAGGTTTGCCGGAGCTGTACGCGGCCCGTACCATTGGCGATCCGCCTGTAGCCAAAATCACATTGGTCAGCTTGTGCTTCATCAGCTCATTCGTAGCTGGAAGCGTCGGCCTAGTAACGCAATGGATCAAGCCTTCTGGCGCTCCAGCCTGCACAGCCGCCTGTGCCATTACGCGAGCTGCTTCGAGCGTACATTTGGCAGCGGACGGGTGCGGGCTGAATACGATCGCATTGCGTGCTTTCAATGCGATCATCGATTTGAAGATAACGGTGGAAGTAGGGTTAGTGGAAGGTACAATACCAGCGACGATACCGAATGGCTGTGCAACTTCCCAAACCTTGTTCTGTTCATCCCGGTTAATGATGCCAACCGTTTTTTGATCTTTGATCCAAGCGTACACATCATTCGCGGCAAACAGGTTTTTCATCCGTTTGTCTGGAATGTTGCCAAAGCCTGTCTCCTCGACTGCGAGCGCTGCCAGTCTGTCTGCAGCCTCGACGCCCGCTTTGGACATAGCCGCTACGATAGCATCAATTTGTTCCTGGCTGTAAGAAGCGAGCTTGGCTTGTGCTTCCTTGGCTTGTGCCAGATAGGTCCGCACTTCCTGTATGGAATAGAGATCAGCATCCAGTGTCATTAGCCTTGCTCACCTCCGCCTTGTTGCTTTTCCTCCAGCAGGCGAATGAGATCTTCTTTTTTAGCCGTATTGATTTCATTTGTGGAGAGAGGGAAATCTGCGTACGAACGCGCAAGTTTGCGCAGATCGTTGATCGATTGTTCAGCAAGAGCGGATACAGGTTGACCCTGCGTTGCCTCTGGCTTCTCCTCTTCCTTTACTGGTGGACTCATCAGATTTTTAATCATTTTCGGTACACTTTCATCCGGACGCGGGATGACGTGTGAATGGAGCAATCGTCCAACACGTCTCGCGGCGTCGGCTCCGGCGTCTACTGCCGCTTGCACCGAGGAAACATCACCGATGACATACACCGTGACGATTCCGGCATCTGCCCCTTCATAAGTAACTACCTTGACGTCCGCGGCTTTGGCGGCAGCATCTGCGGCAGCGATAAGAGCGGGCAAGCCCAACGTTTCAATCATACCTAGCGAGTATGCATGAGCGCGCATTTACATTTCCTCCCCTTCAAGAGGGAAAATCCCTTTTTATCGTTTTACAGGTTGTTGGGCGACACTTCTAACAGCCGTAGCGAATGCTTCTGCCGCTGCTGTGCAAGCAGATTGGCTGCCGGTTAAAAGCGCTCCCCCGAAGTTGGTTTCTGTAGGCGGTCCAAAAAATTGCATCATTTGTACGTCTGCTGCCTTGAGGGCCGCATCTATGCCGTACATGGCTTCCAGTGGCGGAGCGATCAAATACGCGAGCGGCTCCCCTTCTGGAATTCCCGCCAGATGGGATAAATAGCTTCCAGTCCGCGACACGACATGGGCGTAATACGCATGTGTCCCCTCTTCATTTAAAGAGTAAAAGCATGCTCCGCTTTCCATGAATGCAACGGCTGCATCCAGACCACTCTGTACCTCCGATGGCGTCGCTCCCCCAATCATTCCGATGAACTCGCCGGATAACGGTCCAGACGCGTGGCCGGAGCCCGCATAAAACGACTTGGCATAAACGACTTCTACTACTGCCTTTTTCGTCGCCTCGTCGATCGCGGTGTATCCCACATCATCAATCGTAGAAGTCAAAAGGCCCAGGCTTCGAATATGCGAAGGCAAGTTCAGCTTCTCTGCAAACTGAGGATCGACATTGGGGATCAGTCGGATCGCAAGCGGCGTCGCTCGAATTGGTTTTTCCATGCGTGTCACACTCCCTTCAGACAACTGCTACCCTTTTCAAAACGCAAAAAAAGGTGTCCAGAACACAGGAAACAATCCTCGTGTTCATGGCACCTTTGCCTTTTGTTTGTTCACTTGTTAGATAAGATACGAGACAAAATTCTGTGATCTTATCCGTGTCTCTAATGTATGACAATGGCGGGGAAATTGCAAGCGTTTTCGCATACCTGCCACTTTCCAAATTCCTGCATCTTTTGATTTTTACCGAACGAATTGAGGCCTTTTTCATTTCCATCACTTTTTCTAATTTCAGCCATTTGACGGACACACGGGCGGATTATCTTGGTTGTGTAGCCGAGACGGGCAAGCCCGAAAAAAGGCTCACCCATACAAGATGCAATCCCCAAGGAGGAATTTCACATGAAAAAGAAAATCGCAATGACAGTAATGGCTCTAGCAGTATCCGCAATGGCAGGTTCCGCATTTGCAGCAGAAAAAGTACCCTCTAAAAAAATCGAAGGGCCTGCCCAAATGAACATGGTAAGCCTGATAGCAGCCCAACCCGCAATCAACCTAGAGCAAATGGCAAAAGAGAAAGGCATCACAGTGGAAGAGCTGATCGCAGAGCTCGAAAAAGAGGGAAAACTGACAAAAGGAGTGAAGCTGGTCAAAGTGAAGATTGATCAAAAGAACGACGATGGCAGCGTACCGACAAAGGACAATATGTTCTACACTTTCGAGAAAGCGATCAACTTGGAAGAAGTGGCGAAAGAAAAAGGCATTACCGTAGAAGAGCTCATCGCTCAATTTGAGAAGGAAGGCAAAGCCACAGGTGCCGTTGCAATAGGGAAAGCGCAACCGCTTGATCAAGACGGAAAGACTATGACGAAAATCATCAGTCTGGAGGATATCGCCAAAGAGAAGGGTATGAGTGTCGAAGAACTCAAGGCTCAGCTTGAGAAAGAAGGAACTGCTGCAAAAACGGTACCTGCCGTAAAAATCAAACTGGATGCAGTACCAACAACCCCTGCAGCAAAAAACTAAATCAGCTAGAAAAAGATAACGCCCTTTCAGGCGATACGGGCTACAAATAAATAGCAAAGGCCTTTGACATGAAGAAAATTGTCAAAGGCCTTTGCACTGAAATCGACCAGGACCATCTTCATTCCCATCTCAGCCAGCCTCAGGCTCGTCGCGCGTCCCATCCCACTTCCTGCTCCGGTTACTACCTCTCTCGTTCCTGTCAACCCTGGAACACCTTCGCCATTTTACAGACACACAGGTCACTTACAATAGAACATCCATGAAAATAAAGAAGCTGCCCATTTCCTAACAAATGATGGCACACCATTTTGTCATTGACATTGCTATGATGA
Source organism: Brevibacillus sp. NRS-1366 (assembly GCF_050467985.1). Lineage (NCBI taxonomy): Bacteria > Bacillati > Bacillota > Bacilli > Caryophanales > Paenibacillaceae > Brevibacillus > Brevibacillus sp. NRS-1366. The sequence goes on from NZ_JBITPN010000011.1 coordinate 100,040, forward strand.
TTACAATCCTGCATGGACCTGATAGAAAAGAGGTCGTACACATCGTGAAACGAATCTATTTGATTGAAGATGAAATGCCGATTGCTCGCTTGGTACAAGCCTATTTGGAGCGTGCTGGCTATGAAGTTAACTGGAACGACGGGAACGAAGACCCACTTCGTATCTTTCTCTCGTGGAAGCCTGATCTGGTCCTGCTGGATCTCATGCTGCCAAACCATGACGGTCTCACGATACTGGATCAAATTCGCCAGTACAACAGTTGTCCCGTCATCATTATTACGGCTCGCGGCACAGTACCTGACAAGCTCCAAGGCTTGGCCCAAGGCGCGGATGACTACATAGCCAAGCCGTTCGATCCTGAGGAAGTGATTGCCCGGGTACAAGCAGTGCTGCGGCGTTCTTCTTATCTGGCTGAATCCGATACCATCAGGCTCGGTGCCCTGTCGATTGACTTTTCCGCGCAAAATGCACTGCTTGGAAAAGAACCGCTGTCATTAATCCCTCGAGACTGGCAGCTACTCGCCTTCTTGGCCAGGCACCCCAACCAATGCTTCAGTCGCGATCAATTGTTAGACCAAGTATGGGGAATGGATTTCGAAGGAGGAGATCGCTCCGTGGATACGGCTGTAAAACGCTTGCGCAAGAGCTTACAGCATTGGCCTAGCAGCGAGGGTGAGATCAGTACGATTAGAGGAATGGGGTACAGTCTGCGTGTTTATTAAACGAACCTCTCCATCCAAGACGCCAGTACCTCTCTTGCGCTACTGGACCTGGCGCTATGCAATGATTTTGTCGATCATGCTTTTCGGAATCGGTTTTTTCGGCATTTACTGGATCAATAAGAATGCTACAGAGCAGCAGTTTGCGGTTCTCGAAGCACGAACACAGTTGCTGGCTGATTCGTATTCCAAGGTTGCGCTATCCAAAGTGATTAAGGTAGCTCCGATGACAAACCTGCAGCCCGCAATTCAAGCGACCCCTGCATCAACTGCTGCCTTTGTCGCAACCATCATGCCAGACATTCCCACGGACCATGTCGTCCAAATCTCTGGTGAGACGACCAACAACCAAATTAAACAGGGCATAACCAGCGCCAATCCCTCTATAAAGGTTCTTTTGCCTGCCCCAGTCCAGCCGGCAGACAATAAAAAGGAAACGCGTGAAATCATTACGTTGAAAGATGCAACCTGGCTGCGAGTGGGCGTACCGTACTATGAGCAGAATGCCGTAGCCGGAACCTATTATGTGAGCACTCGCCTCAATAACGACCTCGTTCACACCTACATCACCATCATGGTCTCCATCGGTATCATTACCTTGTGTGGCTGGGGGATTGTTTATGTCTTATCACGTTCGCTTACTCAGCCACTCCGTCAGTTGGCGTTGGCTGCCGAACAAATATCTGCTGGCAATTACGAACCGTCCTTGCCCGATGCCTCTTTGATCAAGGAAGCGGAAATTAGCCAGTTAATTGTATCCTTTGACGAGATGGCCAATCGCCTTGGGCAACTCGAACGGATGAGGACTGATCTGCTCGCTGGCGTCTCTCATGAGCTGCGTACTCCAGTTACTTCTATCCGCGGCATGATCCAAGCAGTAAAAGACGGGGTAGTGAGCGGAGCGGATGCCGAAGAATTCATGCAAATCAGCATGGATGAGGCGAAGCGCTTGCAAACCATGGTGAACGACCTGCTGGACTTCTCCTCTATGGAGGCAGGGGCAGTCCACACGGAAAAAAAGGCGATTAACCTATCTGATTTGTTGGATCAACTGATCGCACAAGTTCGTACGCTGCCTGCTTTTGCAAATATCGAAGTGAGCGCCTCTCTAGAGCCGCCTCATCTCGTATGGATCGGAGACGAATCCCACTTCAAACAGATTTTGTTCAATTTGCTAGGGAATAGTGCTGCCGCCAAAGCGACACGAATTGAAATAAAAGCAGAACAGCAAAGCGATCAGCTCTCCATCGACGTTACTGACAATGGAAAAGGCATCCCGGAAGCCGAAGCCCCTTTCATTTTCGAACGATATTATCGCGGTGACAGCAAACGGAAGAAAAAGTACGGTCTTGGGCTGGGACTTACAATCTGCAGACTGCTTGCGAAAACGCATGGCGGCAACGTGGAATTAATCCAAAGCAGCCCGACAGGTACTGTTTTCCGCCTCACTCTCGGCCATCCTCCCGGACCCAAAAATATTTCGGCGAAATCGAACCGATCGCACAATTCCATCGTTTCCTAAGAGTAAAGAAGTGGAGATCAGGGGGAAAAAGAGGTGTGCCTGTCTCATGCAAAACCGGAGTGACGCGGACCTAATGCAACTCGTCATGCAAAAACACCGTCCAGCGCTAGAGGAACTGTATGATCGCTACATCAAGCTAGTCTACTCTTTTGCTCTGAAAAGCACGCAGGACGAGCAGCATGCCAGAATAATTGTTCAGGCAGTATTTACTCGTCTGTGGACCTCGAAGTCTGGCTACAGCGCTGAAAAGGGGCAGTTTGTAAACTGGCTCTTAACGATCACCCGTAACATTACGATTGACCATCTTCGCCGTGAAAAACGGAATCAGCGTTTCGTTCCCGTCTCCCCCGAGAAATGGGAGCACATCCCGGACCATCCGGCCAACAATCCAGCCGACGTCCTCTCACGCAAGCTGATTCGCGAACAGATGGAGCTGGCGTACAGATATCTCTCCCAAAGCCAGATTGAGTTGATTCAATCCCTGTATTGGGAGGGCTATTCGCTGAGTGAAATTGCCCAGATGCGGAACGAACCGCTCGGCACTATCAAGAGCCGCCTGCACCAAACGTTGAAAATCTTGCGGAACCACCTGATACCAGAGATGGAGGGGTAAAACGTGGATACCCGTAACTGCTGTTCTTTTTCAGATGATCTGATTTCGTATGCAATTGGGGAATGCACAGAGAAGGAGAAGCACATCATTGATGAGCATATCGTGACTTGTCCGATTTGTCGTCAGGAAGTGCTTGAATTGCGGGAGGCATGGGAATTGATACCTTACCAAATACCGTATCAACCACAAAACGTGGATGTGCCCGCTGATTTGAAAGAGCAAGTAATGACTGCGATTTTTACACCAACCGAAAAACCAAGCAAGTCGTGGCAACAGCGTATGGACACCTTTAAAGCCAAATGGAAACCAGCTTCCCAGCGATTTGTCACAGCTGGTTTGGCACTCGCTTTAGTCGGCGTGGTCTGGAATAACCTGTCACTTCGTCAGGAATTGCATGCCTCAAGGGAATTCTCGCAGCCTTCCCGGATGGTACAATCGTATTCCCTGCAAGCGACTGCAAACGCCAGTGCATCATCTAAAGGAACTGCCTGGATGTATGACCAAGGCGGGAGGAGAATGCTCGTTTTTCACCTTCAGGGGCTTGCTGCCACACAAGGCTCAGAAGCATATCAGGTGTGGTTGATTCACGATGGCAAAAGGCGCAGCGCGGGGGTCTTTCGTGTAGACAATCTAGGGACTGGCGTACTGACCTACGAAATGAAGGATCCCTCCTTGCCGTTTGAAGCAATCGGCATTACGCTGGAGCCAGACGAAACCGGAAACCAGCCTCGCGGAAAAAAAGTGCTGGGCACATAGGCAAAGCAGCAAACCGCTATCCCCTCCTCTGCGTTACTTAGGATGAACACTCAAAAGAGACGTGGAGGGGATTAATGATGAAAAAATCAGTGGCTCTTTTACTTTCAGGCGCACTTCTGACAGGCGTTCTTGGGATTGGCTGGGCAAGCGCAGCTACACTCGCGCCGTCAGCTGTTATGTCGATCAAGGTAGACGGAAAAGCACTGAGCAAAGACGGGAAGCTGCTTATAACCAACAACCATGCGATGGTTCCGGCAAACGCAATCGCCCACGCCGTCGGAGCCAATGTTGCCTATGATCAAACGGCAAAAACCATCACCATTTCCAAAGATATCAATACGTATCAGTTCACAGTAAACAGCCAAACCGTCAAAATCAACGGCGGTTTCGTTACCGCAGATACACCTGCTTCTCTCGTTCACGGTGTGCCTTATATACCTGTCCGTTTTCTTGCCGAGCAGCTCGGAATGGAGGTAGCATTTGACAAAGCCTCCAACTCCATTTCTCTGACTTCTGCACAAACACCGGCGCTCCGCATCGTTTCCCCTGCCAATGGTGACATTTTGTACACAGACCAGGTGAAAGTAGCTGTCACCGCCCTCCACTATCAGTTAGCAGATTTCCGCCAACATACGCAAGCGTTGACGGGGCAAGGACACATCCATGTATGGCTCGATACCGACCCAACAGATCCCAAGCTGGCTTACAAAATGATTAACGGTGAGCCTGCCGTCTTTGATGAAGTACCGCCTGGAGCTCACAAATTGACAGTACAGTTGGTGGGCAACGATCACAAACCGATTGTACCTGAGGTCAAACAACAATTCACTTTTACGACAGCACCTGCGCCTACGCTTGCTGTCAATGGTCACACTCCAGCACCGGCTATTCCAGCATCACCAGTACCAGGTGCTACTGCTCCATCATCTCCCGTATCGGTGGCACCTGCGCCTGTTGCCAAAAGCAATCAGGTAAACATTCAGTCGTTTTCCTTTACCCCCGGTGCGCTCACAATTGAAAAAGGGTCGACAGTGACCTTTACAAATCTTGATGATGTGGTCCACACAGTCACAGCTAATGACGGCTCTTTTGACAGCGGTCCTATCAACCAAAAAGCAACCTACACAATGACATTCTCCAAACCTGGAGTATATTCCATCTACTGCAAGCCACACACCTTCATGACTGGGACTATCACTGTAAAATAGGCTTGTTATGTAGAGGTAAAAAAATAAGGGAAGCAGCACGTATTCGTCATACGTACTGCTTCTTTGCTTTATGTATATGCTCCTTCTGGCAAATGAGTGCGTATGAGATCCATAAAAATGTCTAATGCTTTTGTATGAAACTCGTTTGATTTTGTCACAAGGGAAAAATCTCTTGTAACAGGAGTTCCCGCTACCTTCAGAGTGCAAAGCGTTCCTAGTTTTCGTTCTTTGCGAATGGCCCAGTACGACAACAGGCTAATCCCAAGTCCTGCTTCTACGGATTCTTTAATGACTTGAGTGCTTCCGAACTCCATTCGCTTTTGAGGATTGATTTGCAGCTCGCGAAACATTTTTTCAGCAGCTTCTCTTGTACCAGAGCCTTCTTCCCGAATAATCCATGTTTCTTCTAGCAATTCAGTGATACTGACTTCATCTTCTCCCGCCAAACGGTGATGAGGAGAGACGATCAGGTACATACGGTCATCGGCAAATGGCTCGACACACATCTTTTCGTGGACGTACTCTCCTTCCACGATACCTACATCCAATTGCCGATTTGCTACCAGTTCTGTGATTACGGTTGAGTTGTGGATCGTAATGGTCGGTGTGATTAACGGATAGTGCTCGCGCATACGTGCGATCACATGCGGCAGCACATATTCCCCGTACGTATAGCTGGCACCAATACTCAAGCGACCACTAGGCGTATTCATCAAATCATCCACCAGGCTCTGCATGCGTGTGTACAGTCCCAAAATCTCTCGCGCGTGGTGATACACGATCTCTCCTGCTTTATTCAGCCGTACATACTTGTTGCTTCGCTCCAACAGCTTCGTTCCCACTGATCGCTCCAGAGAAAGGATGTACTGGCTGACGGCAGGCTGCGTCATATGCAGCTCTTCTGCCGCACGCGAAAAGTTTTGTCTATCTGCGACGGTAACAAAAACCAGTAATTGCTGATCCATCCTGCATCACCCCGCTCTAATCATTAACTATATCGTTTTACTTATCATCATTATAGCAATGATTTATTTTTCTTATTGTAACAGTTGTTTTATTCTGAGGTTGTAAATCTTTTCAAGGAGTGATTGCAATGGCCACCCAGTTCAAGGAAAGCGTGCCATTGAACAGCAGCAGAGCAGCTGTACAGCCCGATAAACCCAAAGAAAGCAAACAGTCTTCCCTCTCGTTATGGATCGGCGGCGTCGCCTTCACTTTTCTAGTTGCCTTGCTCGGATATGGTTTATCCCGCGTTCCCGGCTTTGATCGCGTCGGTCCGCTTGCTTGTGCGATCCTGATCGCCGTTTTTTATCGCCAATTTCGAGGATATCCCGAGGCACTTCGCTCAGGCATTCAGTTCTCTGCCAAACGTTTATTGCGTCTTGCCATCATTCTGTACGGTCTTAAGCTTAATGTCGACGTTGTTCTTCATCAAGGTCTTGGATTACTCGTCTATGACGTAGGCGTGATTGTCTTCGCCATTGCAGTTACCATGCTGCTGGCTAAATGGATGAAAGCAGAGCCCTCCCTTTCCCTTATGCTCGGAGTTGGTACCGGAGTTTGCGGGGCAGCAGCTATCGCCGCTGTATCCCCCATCATTCAGGCAAAAGACGAAGATACCGCGATCGGGGTAGGCATCATCGCGCTAGTCGGTACGGTGTTCGCTATCGGCTATACAATCCTGCGTCCGTTTTTGCCCTTGTCAGCCGTAGATTACGGCATGTGGTCCGGTATTAGCTTGCATGAGATAGCTCATGTCGCTTTGGCTGCCGCGCCGGCAGGGCAGGATGGATTGGCGATCGGACTGTTGGCGAAATTGGGGCGCGTTCTTCTGTTGGTTCCCCTCTGTTTTATCTTGATGTTCTGGATGAAGCGGACTGGAAAAATTCAAAGCGGCACCAAAATCGAATTTCCTTGGTTCCTGATCGGCTTCCTTGTAATGAGCCTCTTTGGGAGCTACGTGCTCGGCAAACAAATTCCCGTTTCAGAAGCGTTCAATACAGGCGTAGCCAGCGTTACGACATTTGTTTTGACTATGGCGATGGTCGGTCTTGGACTCAACGTCAATCTGCGTGCCCTGCGGACAAAAGCTGCCCGCCCACTGATTGCCATGTCCATCACGTCGGTTTTGCTATCCGTCCTGTCTTATGTATTCATTTAACTAGCTCTACTCCTCTTCGTCGGACATATTTTTCGGCGAAGATTTTTTTTGTAAATAAGGACAAAGGTTATCCCCATATGTTGATAACGGTGTGATTATCTTTTCCTGGGGGCATCCGCATGTCTAGACGATCTTTGCACAAGCGACCCAATATCTTGTTTATCATCGTGGATGAAGAACGTTATCCACCTGTGTACGAAGAACCAGGCATCTCAGCATGGAGACAGGATTCACTCCATGCCCACTCCTTTTTACGCGAGCACGGGCTAGAATTCACACGACACTATGTCGGAGCGACTGCATGCTCGCCAAGCAGAGCTACCTTGTTTACAGGACAGTACCCCTCCCTGCACGGCGTGACCCAAACCAGTGGCGCTGCCAAACGCTCTGCAGACAGTGATATGTTCTGGTTGGACAAAAACACCGTTCCTACCATGGGCGATTACTTCCGAGCTGCAGGCTACCGCACGTTTTACAAAGGCAAGTGGCATATTTCTGATCCGGACATCTGGATACCCGGGACACATATCCCCGTCCGCAGCTACACACCGGGGACTGGGATGCCCGACCCGCAAAAAGAGAGGTTGTACCTGCTCGCAGATCGCTTGGACGGGTATGGCTTTACAGGGTGGATCGGGCCAGAACCGCACGGGAGAGCTCCTCACAATTCAGGCTCATCTGCTGCGATTGGGGTGAACGGAAGGGATGTGATTTACCGTACGGAGGTGGTCCGGCTAATACAGCAGCTGGAGCAGGAAAAAAACGAGCTTGATCAGCCTGACTCGTACCAGCCGTGGCTACTCGTCGCTTCTTTTGTCAATCCGCACGATATCGCCCTTTATGGCGATATAACCGCCCATTTGCCCGTTTTTCGCTTTCATGTCGACGACTTTATCCCTGACATTTTGCCTCCACCTACCTACGACGAATCACTTGCGACAAAGCCACGCTGTCAGGCTAGCTATCGCGATGTTTATCCACACGCTTTTCAGCCGATCACCGATAACGAATTTTATCACCGACTATACTTTCAGCTTCAGCAAAACGCCGATCAGGAAGTGATGCGTGTACTCGAAGCAATCGTCGACACCTCCTTTTATAACGAGACGGTAATCCTGTTTACCTCCGATCACGGCGAGCTTTTGGGAGCACACGGCAATCTCCATCAAAAATTTTATTGCGCTTACGAGGAAGCTACTCATGTTCCTCTCATTATCCACAACCCTCTCCTTTTTCCACAGCCCTTCTATACAGACCAGTTGACTAGTCATGTAGACATTCTCCCGACACTTTTGGGCCTCATCGGGGCAGACACGCCATCCATAACCAGGCTCCTCAAACAAACCCATAGTGAGGCGCGTCATCTGGTAGGGCGCAATCTCACCCCGCTTATCCGCGGTGAAAGCTATGAGAGTAAACCATCGCCCGAGTGCCTCTATTTCATGTCCGAAGACGATGTGACCAAGGGACAGCATCAGATCAGTGTCCTGCTCCAGCCCTATCACTCCGTCATCCCTCCCAACCGCGTTGAAACCGTCATTGCCCGTCTTTATAAAGATGGGACCGAGGCAGTGTGGAAATACTCCCGCTATTACGCGAGTGAGCATGCCCCTGGCCAAAAAACACCTGCGATTGCTGACGAATTTGAATTGTACAATCTGCTGACAGATCCGTGGGAAATGCACAACCTAGCTTCTCCCGTCTATGCGACTCCTCAATCAGAGCTGATTCGCCTGCAAATGGCAGAGCTTTTAGAAGAACAACGATATCAAAAACGGCTTACGCCCGGATAAGTGGCTATAACAAAGGATCGTTGCGCAAAAAAAGATCCTTTGTACCTCCTACAGGCACAAAGGATCTTTCTTATCGTTCCCTTTACTATTCTTGCTCAAGCAATATCTTTTCCAGTGCGTTGATTGCTTCCTGCTCGTCTATACCGTCCGCAATCAAGGTGATTTCCTCGCCTTTTGCAATCGCCGAAGACATGATGCCCATAATGCTTTTTCCGTTGACGATCTTTTCCTTTTTCACAAGCTTGATTTCACTGGCAAAAGACGTGGCTGTCTTAACAAAAGTAGCAGCAGGCCTGGCATGCAAGCCATGCGCCAGTTGAACGACGATTTTCTTCTCTACCATCCTGATGTACCTCCTACGTCAACTTTTCCCTTTTCAATCAATGCAGTATGCCCACTTCAAGCATGATAGAAAAGCCGATGCGTTCATCGTCGCATCGGCTTGCTGTCTTTTATTAGCGTTGTTTGTTATATGGTCTGCTGCCCGATTCCGAGCTGCGCGGGCGGGAGTCGCCACTGCGTGGACGAGAATCGCCACTGCGCGGACGGGAGTCACCGCTACGTGGGCGGGAATCACCGCTGCGAGGGCGAGAAGGACGTTTTCCACCAAAGCCGGAGCCAAACCCACCTTTGCCTTTTGGTGGCAGCTTTTTCTTGCCAACACGCAAAGGAGCTTCCTCTGTCAGGCGAATAGGTGTCATATCTGGTTCTTTGGTCAAAAGCTTGAGTGCTGCGGATACCAGCGTAACAGAATCTACATCCTCCAGCAATTGCTCAGCCAGTGTCTTGTAGGCAGACAGATCATCTCTGCCTGAAGCCTCCAAGATTTTGTCCACAGCCATACGCTGTTGACCTTCCAATGCTTCAGCCATCGAAGGCACTGTGCGTCTCTCCATACGACGATTCGTTGCACGCTCGATCAAACGCAGGTGATCAATTTCGCGGGAGGTAACAAAGGTGATCGCCAGACCTGTTTTCCCTGCACGGCCGGTTCTACCAATACGGTGTACATAGCTCTCTGAGTCTTGCGGAATGTCGAAGTTGAACACATGTGTCACACCACTGATATCCAGTCCGCGAGCAGCAACGTCAGTCGCTACCAGTACTTCAATTGTACCTTCTTTGAACTTGCGCAGGACACTGTCGCGTTTCGCCTGATTTAAATCGCCATGGATACCTTCAGCACCATAGCCGCGTTTGGTCAGCGCTTCGGACAATTCGTCTACTCTGCGCTTCGTTCTGCCGAAAATAATAGCCAGCTCTGGAGAATGGATATCCAGCAGGCGGCACAGTACATCAAACTTTTGTTTTTCCGCAACTTCCATATATTGCTGCTCAATGTTTGGAACCGTTACTTCTTTTGATTTTACCGAAATCAACGTAGGCTCACTCATGAACTGTTGCGCGATTTCCTGGATAGCTCTAGGCATAGTAGCCGAGAACAGTAAGGTTTGACGATTGTCTGGAACCTCTTGCAAAATTTCTTTGATGTCATCTATAAAGCCCATGTTCAGCATTTCATCTGCTTCGTCCAACACGACGATCTCAATCGCATCCAGGCGAATCGTTTTTCTTCTCATGTGATCCATGAAACGACCCGGTGTTGCCACGATGATCTGCGGACGTTTTTTCAAAGCCTTGATTTGGCGTGTGATGTCCTGACCACCGTAAATCGGCAAGGCAGTAATGTTCTTATATTGTGCGATTTTGTTGATCTCTTCCGCTACTTGAACAGCAAGCTCGCGGGTAGGTGTCAGTACGATCCCTTGGATGTTTCCACTCGTTTCATCCAATCTTTCGATGAGCGGAATACCAAATGCTGCTGTTTTTCCTGTACCCGTTTGTGCTTGACCAATCAGGTCACGCCCTTGCAATGCCACTGGAACCGTTTGAACCTGAATGGCTGTCGCCTCTTCAAATCCCATATTGCTTAATGCACGAACAAGTGAGTCATGTAATCCAAATTCATAAAAAGTTGTCAATGCGCTTCAGTCTCCTTTATCATTACCTTCTTATATAAAATTCTCATTAAAAAAGGGCACTATTCCTTACGATCCGGAACATGCCCTTTTATCCCCGATTGTACAAAAGCACCCCATAAAGAACATAGCTGTAATCGTACCATGCATTTCTTGAAAATGCAAATAGCCGATCGCCTAAAACTATTCGACATGACCTAAGCCTTTCCTCGGCAAAAAGCCCTACGTTCTCTGAATAATCAACCTATTTTTCCGCTTATCGAAGCACATAGTCCGCAAGCACACTCTGCACCTCGTAAATATTAAGGTTCTTGCTTAGCTGTCTTTGGATTGGCAGTTGGCTGCCGGAGATAAAGATTTTGATTTCAGCATCCCAATCAAAGCTTCCTGCCGTCTCTACGCTGAAATGGGCAATGCTTTTATACGGTATGGAATGAAACTCGACTTTTTTCCCGGTAAGTCCCTGTTTGTCGATCAGAATCAAGCGTTTATCGGTAAAAATAAACATGTCACGGATTAATTTATAGGCCTTTTCAACCCTTTCATTATTCGCCAAAATTTTCCCAATCTCCCTCTGCACTTCCGCGATGCTTACCTCTGATGCATTGCCCATTAATCCGTCAAACAATCCCATTTGATTCTCCCCCGTTCGATTTAATCAATATTCCTACATGTAAGTATACGAATGAATATGCCTTCGGTTTGTCGGAAGCGGCAAAAAAAACTGACGCCCGCGTGCGAGTGTCAGCTTCAATCATTATTTTCAGTGGTTAGCTAAGTCCCATGACATTGCCATCCTGATCCACATAAAGCGATTCCGCCGCCGGCCTTTTCGGTAGTCCTGGCATTGTAACTAGACTTCCTGTCAGAGCGACAATAAAGCCCGCTCCTGCTGAAAGGCGAATTTCACTGACCTGGATCGTGAAATCAGTCGGGGCGCCCAGGAGATCGGCCCGATCTGTAAAGGAGTACGGTGTTTTAGCCATACAGACTGGCAGGTGGGACATGCCCATTTCCTCTACCTTTTGAATCGTTTTCAAGGCAGCAGGGGAAAAGACAACACCCGATCCGCGATAAATCTCTTTGACGATCTTCTCGATTTTCTCTTTCACAGAGAGATCCTCTTCATAAAGGAAGCGGAAATCGGATTGGCGTTCAGCCGCACGCGATACTTTTTCCGCCAGCTCAGTACCGCCTTCTCCGCCATCCGCCCAAACATTGGAGAGCGCTGCTTCGACACCCGCTTGCTGGCAGAGCATTATTACCTTGTCTATTTCCGCTTGGGTATCTGTTGCAAAGTGATTGATGGCGACTACAGCCGGAACGCCGAATTTCTGGAGATTTTCCAGATGTCGCTGCACGTTGGCAAACCCTTTCTCCAATGCGCCCAAATTCTCTGCCTGAAGATCTGCAACCTTTACACCTGCATTGTATTTCAACGAACGGACGGTAATGACGACTACCGCTGCCGCAGGAGTGAGACCGGCTTTTCGACATTTGATGTCAAAAAACTTCTCTGCTCCCAAGTCTGCTCCAAAGCCCGCCTCTGTAACGACGTAATCCGCAAGCTTCAGTGCGGTTTTTGTTCCGATTACACTGCTGCATCCATGAGCAATGTTGGCAAAAGGACCACCGTGAATGATGACAGGTGTGCCCTCGATGGTTTGAACAAGGTTCGGCTTGATGGCTTCCTTTAACAGGACGCACATGGCTTCGACGGCATTCACTTCCTCAGCCCGCACAGGCTGGTCATCAAAGTCGTATCCGATAATGATATGACCTATGCGCTCTCGCAAATCGGCCAAACTCTCGCTCAAGCAAAGAATAGCCATGATTTCCGATGCAGTCGTAATCATGAAACCGTCTTCCCGCACCATCCCGTTGCTGTCACCTAGCCCAACAACGATATTGCGCAGGGCGCGGTCATTCATATCCATCGCCCGCTTCCAAACGATTTTCTTTGGATTGAGTCCGCGCGGATTGCCTTGAAATATATGGTTGTCAATCATGGCAGCAAGCAGATTATGCGCCGCCGTAATCGCATGAATATCACCTGTAAAATGGAGGTTAATCTCATCCGCAGGGAGAATCTGCGCCTTGCCGCTACCAGTAGCTCCTCCTTTTATCCCCATGCACGGGCCCAGAGAAGGCTCCCGAAGCGCTGCAATTGTCTTTTTTCCTAACAAATGGAGCGCCTGTGACAAACCAATTGTCGTGAGCGTTTTTCCTGCTCCCGCCGGATTTGGATTCATAGCTGTAACGAGAATCAGCTTGCCATCGGGACGATCCTTTATCTTTTCCCACAGATCATTAGATAGTTTCGCTTTAAACTTTCCGTAAAGTTCTAAATCGCACTCTTCGATACCTGCTGTCTTGGCAATCTCAACAATCGGCTTCATGCCTGCCTCCCTACATTCCGAGAATTTCTTGTTTATTTCCAAATGTCTACATTCCACATTGTAGTCACTTCTCCTCTCCGATGATGCTTTTTTGATTAAGAAAACCGCGCAACCATTACTTGGAAAAAACGTCTAATGTCATATACAAAGAAAGCGAGTGTGACGTGGGTTGAACCTCTTTTCCCCCGAAGATCGAGTATGGTATCGGAAAAAAAGAAATGTCGTACGGGCGGGCATTGTGCTGCTGTGGATAATCGGTACGATCGCTATTTTCGCGAAATACACTTCGGATGAACGTAGTTTTCTATGGATGGGAGTCAGCGGATACTGCGGCGTATTGCTTTTATTCAGTTACATTCTTGGTTACATCATGGCAAATTATATAAAAACAAAGTTTTCTTCTTTTATTTTATTGGTCTTGGCCATTATGCTCCTATACCCGCTGGTCATGATTGGTTATGTCGCGGCAGATGTCGTGCAAGGTCCCGTCATAAAGAAAGTCGTGATCCAGGAGAAATGGGATCCGCGGCGGGGGGGCGATCAGGTGACGACGAGCGACGGCGATCATTACGAGATTGGAGGAAGCCAAGTAACCATTGAGACGGGACACAAGTATGTCATTAAAGTGTTTGAACACAGTGGACTTATCCTACACGCCAGAGAAATAAGATAAGAGCGCAAAAAAACCTGCACTCTGTATGATGACAGAATGCAGGCAGCGATTATGCGCCAAAAATCTTCCCTGGGTTTAGGATGCCTGTAGGGTCGAGTACATTTTTCAGCGACTGCATCACGTCCAGTGCTTCGCCGTGCTCGATCCGTTGGTATTTCGCTTTCCCCACTCCAACGCCGTGCTCGCCTGTGCATGTTCCCCCGCGGCTTAGCGCGTATTCGACCAGATGCGCATTCAGTTCCTCTGCACGGGCTACCTCCTGTGGATCGTTCAGATCGATCATCAGGATGACGTGGTAGTTCCCGTCCCCGACATGTCCGAGAATGGCTCCATCCAATCCAGAGCGGTCAATTGCCCCTCTGGCATCGACCACCGCTCCCGCCAGCTCGGAAAAGGGCAGGCACACATCCGTTACCATCATTTTTTTGCCTGGCGATTTGTGCAAGAACGCATAGGCCATGTTGTGGCGCACATCCCAGAGCTGGGCACGAGCCTTGGAATCTGTCTCAAACAAAAATTCCTGGCAGCCATGCTCTGCGGCGATGTTTTGGGCAAACTCGATGTCGTGGGTCAGACTCTGCTCGCTGCCGTGAAACTCAATAAACAGGGTAGGGTTTTCCGGATAGCTGGTTTCCTTGTATAGATTGACTTGGCGAATGGAGCGTTCATCAACGAGTTCAATACGCGCTACCTGGATACCCGCAGAGAGAATATCCACGACCGTATCCACAGCGTCTTGCACAGATGGGAAGCAGGCACGGGCAGCCATTGTTGCTTCTGGAATGCCATACACCCGCAATGTCAACTCGGTAAAGACACCAAGCGTACCCTCCGATCCTACGAACAGACCCGTTAAGTGATAGCCCGATGACGATTTCGCTGTCATACTGCCCGTGTGAATGATACGCCCGTCTGCGAGGACCACTTCCAGATCGCGCACCTGGTCACGCATTACTCCATAGCGCACAGAGGTGGTTCCACTGGCATTGGTTGCTGCCATCCCGCCAAGTGTCGCATCTGCACCCGGGTCTACTGAAAAGAACAAACCGTGCTTCTTCAGTTCTTTATTGAGCTGTGTACGTGTGACTCCGGGTTGGACCCGCACGAGAAAATCCTGAGGCCGAACCTCCAGAACCTGATTCATCAAGGAAAAGTCCATGCTGATCCCGCCTTCATACGGAATCGCATGACCCTCCAGACTTGTCCCCAGCCCAAACGGAGTGATCGCAATGTGTCTGGCGGTTGCCAGCTTCATGATCTGGCTAACCTCTTCCGCGCTCTGCGGAAACACAACGACATCGGGTAGCCGCGGTGCATGGTACGATTCGTCATGGCTGTGGTGCTCCAAAACCGTCGGGTTGGTGGTAACCCGCTCTTCGCCTAGAAGTTCTATCAACTCTTGTACATAGTCCATTTTCCCTTCCCCTCCGTTACTTACTCAAGTTCACTAAAAACAGACTGATTTCCGGAATGTATGTGATGAGCAATAAATCGACAACCATGATAATGAGAAACGGTATAACTGCCTTCTCAATCTCCGTATTAGACAGCTTGGCAATTTTTCCTGCCACCAAAAGATTAATCCCAACAGGAGGCGTGAGCATACCGATAGCGGAGTTGACTACCATGATGACCCCAAATAACACAGGATTAATGCCTAATGTTGTAATAATTGGTAACAAGATCGGTGTCAGAAGAATAATGGTGACCGCCGTTTCCATGAATGTTCCCAGAATCAAGAGCAACACGTTAATAATCAAAAGCGTAATAATCGTACTATCGGTAATCCCCAGCATGAATTGGGCAATTTCCTGAGGAATATTTTCCCTAGTCATGAGAAAGCCGAATGCATTGGCTGTGGCGATGATCAGCATGATGACCGCTGTCATGGTAGCCGAGCCGGTAAATATTTCACCTAGGTCTTTCCATTTAATTTCACGGTAGACAAACAGACCAATAACCAGTGCATAGATCACCGCTACAACTGCGGCTTCAGTAGAAGTAAAAATACCGCCGTAAATTCCACCAAGAATAATAACAGGCATGAGAATTGCCAAAATTGCGTCTTTAAAAGCCTTCCAAATGTCAGCCGGAGAATGCTTCTCTCCTCCGCCCCAGCCATTTTTCTTGCTAATCCAGAATGAATAAACGACGAGCGAAATGGCTACGAGAATCCCCGGTCCGATTCCGGCGATGAACAGATCATTAATAGAGGTACTCGCTGCCACTCCGTACAAGACCATCGGCACGCTTGGCGGAATCATGACACCGATTGTACCACCCGCTGCGTGCAGCGCAGAGGAAAAACGGACATCATACCCCTTTTTTACCATGTGCGGAATCAAAATGCCACCTACCGCTGCAGTAGTTGCTGCTGAAGAACCGGAAATGGCAGCAAAGAAGGTGCATCCGATAACCGCTACAATCGCTAGTCCTCCTGGTAGATTGCCAACAATCGTATTGGCAAACCGGATCAATCTAGCCGAAATACCTCCTGTTTCCATCAGCTTACCAGCCAACAGGAAAAACGGGATTGCCATCAGCGGGAATGAATCGGTCCCATTGAACATTTTTTGGATGACGACCAAGAGCGGAATATTCCCCTCTACCATAAAGGCTACGACTACTGATAGCCCCAATGCTACAGCAATTGGCACATTGATGATCAGAAGAACCAACAGTGTCAAAAATAAAATGGTACCCAAAATAGATTCACTCCTTCCCAGTGATATCTTTCCACGTTACATGGAGAGCGTTCATGATGAGCAGAACACCGCTGATCGGGATCACCATGTAGACATAGCCCATGGGAACGAGCAGAGTGGGGGATGTCTGAGTCATACTTCTGGCAGCCAAGAGATACCCCTGATAAACCATGACAATAAAAAAGAAAATGCTAAGCACCGCAGCCACCGCAAGAACTACTTTGTTCATCCATGGCGACAAGTGCTTCTGGATGTACTCCGTTCCAATATGTGCTTTGATGGCCATCGCATAAGCTGAACCTAAAAAAGTGATCCATATCAAGAGATAACGAGCGAGCTCTTCGGTCCAGGCAAGCGGCTGATCCAAAAAAAAGCGGAAAAGGACTTGCAGGAAAACGGCGACGATCATAACAGCTAATAGGGCGATGACGATTAGACGGGTAAGACTGTTTATCTTGGAAATGATGTTGCCCACACGATTTCTCCTTTCGCAGGGAAAAGCGGGGAGAAAAGCATTTGCTCTTCTCCCTTCCTCCATTTATTTCGTATTCATGATTTCATCAACCAGCTCTTTGCCGAACTGACCGGAGAATTTGTCGTACACAGGCTTCATCGCATCGCGGAATGCTTGCTTGTCTACATCTTCCGTAATGACTACGCCTTTTGCCTTGATATTGGAAATCGCTTCTTCTTCCATTTTGATCATCAGCTCACGCTCGTATTGACCCGCTTTTTTTGCCTCTTCAGCAATCAGTTGTTGAACATCAGCAGGTAGCTTGTCCCACACTGGCTTACTGAACAAAATCATTGCCGCGGAGTATACGTGACCAGTCAAGGACATATGCGTTTGTTTGGAATCGTACAGCTTGTACGTCTGAGCAACGATTGCCGGGTTTTCCTGTGCATCTACTACACCCTGCTGCAGTGCAGTCAAAGCTTCCGTCCAAGCCATTGGTGTTGGTTTTGCTCCCAGTGCTTCGAATGCAGCGAGGTGAATCGGGTTTTCCTGGGTGCGGATCTTCATTCCTGCTACATCTGCTGGCTTCTTGATATCTTTTGTTCCATTGGTGATGTGGCGGAAACCATTTTCAGCCCAAGCGAGACCAACCAGATTAGCGCTTTCCATATCTTTGAGCATATCTTGACCGACCTTACCATCAAGAACCTTGTATGCCTGATCACGGCTTTCAAACAGGAAAGGCAAGTCCAGCACGCCGAGCTTCTGATAAAAGTTGGTAACCGGCGCGGTCGAGGTAATAGACATATCAGCCGTTCCAAACGTAAGCGCCTCTGTCAATTCACGCTCAGCACCCAACTGGCTCAGCGGATATACTTCAATTTTGACTTTTCCGCTTGAACGCTTGTCCACATCTTCGGCCATCTTTTTCAATGCCAGGTGATAAGGGTGATCCTCGGTTAAGGAGTGGCCCGCTTTGAATATATAGGTTTGTCCGTCACTCTTTGGTGCTTCTGTCTGAGCAGCTGGTTGTCCGCCCCCTTGACCGGAAGGCTGGGCAGCCTGCCCGCCGCCCCCTCCGCATGCTGTCAACAATAAAGAAACTGACATAAAGCCGGAAAGTAAAAATCCCCATTTTTTTCGTGACATCTTGGTGATACCCCCTGAGTCCATTTCTGTAATTTTAGTTGGTTTTTAAATTCATTTAATAATATGAAAATTTCTTCCGTTTGGCTAGATCCCTCTTCCGCCATCCACATTCATCACTTCGCCTGTGACAATTTTGGACAGGTCAGAAGCTAAATACAATGCCGCCTGAGCGATATCTTCCGGCTGAATGAGAGTCCCCAATGGAACGCTGCTGATGAAAATATCTTTTTTACCCGCCTCCACTTCGGCCTCATTTCCACTGATGAACTTGCCCAGCATGGGTGTTTCGGCTGGTCCAGGGTTGATGACATTGACCCTGATTTGATAAGGGGCAAGCTCGATAGCCAATGCCTTGCTGAGCATGATCGCCGCACCTTTGGAAGCGCAATAAGCATTCAGGCCCGGTCTTGCACGAATTCCGGCAATCGAGGCGATATTGATAATGCTTCCCTTTTTCCCTGCTTTCATATGCGGGACCGCATGACGCGTTGTCAAATAGATCGATTTCGTATTAACCGACATGATCTTATCCCACTGTTCGAGCGACAGTTCTTCAATTGGCGTAAATGCTTGGGGAACGCCCGCGCAATTGACCAGCACGTCGATAGATCCAAACGCTGCCACCGTATCCTTGATTAGTGCCGCAACACTTTGATCATCCGATACGTCTGTCTGTACAGCTTGCCCCTTCCCTTCAGGAAGCTCCTGTGCTGCTTGCTCTGCTGCTGCCTTATTCAGGTCAGCCAACACGACATTTGCCCCTTGATCAGCGAACAGCTTGGCGATGGCTTTTCCCATGCCAGATGCTGCGCCAGTCACAATCGCGGTTTTCCCTTGCAATAGTTGTCCGGTCATAGATTAATGACCACCATCCTCTCTTCGGTCATCTCCTCGACTGCATAGCGAGGCCCTTCCTTGCCAAGTCCACTGTTTTTGACTCCACCATACGGCATGACGTCGTTACGATAGGTCGACACGTCATTGATCACGACACCGCCATACTCAAGGGTGCGTGCTGCTTTCATGGCGATATTTAGATCTCGCGTAAAAATTCCGGCTTGCAGACCGTACTCCGAATCGTTCGCTTGCGCAAATGCCTCGTCGAGGTCGCTATAAGGGATGATCGTCACCACAGGAGCAAAAACTTCCCGGCACACGACCTTCATTTCCGGCTTTGTATTGACCAGAACAGCAGGGTAGAACAAGGCTCCCTCGCGTTTTACAGGCAACAAGGACTGGGCTCCTTGGCTGATTGCTTCCTGTACCCATTCTTCGGTACGGATCGCTTCTTTTTCACTGATCATGGGTCCAACATCGGTATTCGGATCTTCCGGGTTGCCTACCTTTAATTGATTGACATGCGCAATGTACAAGTCACTGAACTCCTGTATAACCGCTTCATGGACGTAAATACGCTGAACGGCGATGCACGCCTGACCGGCATTGTGAAAGCTGCGCGCTGCCGTCTGGCGTGCTGCCAGCTCCAGATCGGCATCCAAGTGAACGATATTCGGCGAATTGTTGCCCAGCTCCAGTGCGACAGGCCGCATGCCGCTGCGCTCTTTTATATGACGCCCTACCTCGCCTGACCCGGTAAAGGTATACATGGCGATGCGTTCTTCGTCTAGTAACCATTCCCCTACTTGGCTGCCCGCTCCCGTTACTACGTTGATGTAGCCTTTAGGCAAGCCTGCCTCTTCCAGAACCTCCAACAAGAGAAAGGTAGCGATCGGAGTAACGGTAGCCGGCTTGACCACCAACGTATTCCCGGCAGCGATTGCGGGGGCTATTTTGTGTGTGCTGAGCAAAAGCGGATAGTTAAACGGAGTGATCGCCCCGATTACACCTTTTGGCACGCGAATGGTAAAGCCCAGACGGTTCTCTGAGCCTTCTGTCGATTGCAGCGGGACCATTTCGCCGTGAATTTTTTTCGCCTCTTCTGCTGACAAAAGCAACGTATTGATGGTCCGATCCAGCTCATTCATCGCATCTTTGCGTGTTTTTCCGACTTCGCGAATCAAAGACAGCTCCATCTCGTCACGACGAGCTTCCATCAGTTGAGACGCTTTCAACAAGATTTTATAGCGTTGAAATGGCGTCAACGTATCCTGTTTGAAAGACTTCCAGGCTGCTTCTACTGCCTCTGTCACATGATGCTGCTCTGCGCGGGCAATGTGTGCGATACACTCGCCATTGTATTTGTGGAAAACGGGAATGGAGTTTTCTGTTTTTACCCATTCTCCACCGATGTACAAGTCATACGATTTCGCTTCCATTCTCCTCTTCCTCCTCGTTTTCTATTTGTTACTTGTATAAATGTGGTGAACGATCTCGTCTCCCAGCTCCTTCGTCGATGCCTTGCCTCCTAAGTCAGGAGTCAGCACTTTACCATCCAGCAGAACTTGCTCAATCGCGTTCATAATCACGGCGCTGATTTCTGGCAAGTCGAGATGATCCATCATCATGGCGAGACTCCATACTTGGGCAATCGGATTAGCTATGCCTTTACCAGCAATGTCTGGCGCAGATCCATGTATCGGCTCAAACATTGATGGATACTTGCGCTCGGGATTGATATTGGCAGAAGGTGCTAGACCAAGCCCGCCTACAATCGCAGCTCCCAAGTCTGTCAAGATGTCCCCGAACAAATTGCTAGCCACCACGACGTCAAACGTTTCTGGTCGCGTGATAAAATAGGCAGCCAACGCGTCGATGTGATAGAGGTTCGTTTCGACTCCCGGATGCTCACGGCTCACTTCCTTGACAATCTCATCCCAGAACGGCATGGAATGATTGATTCCATTCGATTTCGTTGCGGAGGTAAGTCGCTTTCTCGGCCGCTTTTCCGCCAAAGAATACGCGTATTTGAGGATGCGCTCTGTGCCGTACCGAGTAAATACATTGTTCTGGACTGCCATTTCATATGGCGTCCCTTGGTGCATGCGTCCGCCCATATTGGAGTATTCGCCTTCTGTATTTTCCCTGACCACCACAAAATCGAGATCAGCGTGTTCCTTGTAGCGCAAGGGACTCTCCAACCCTCGCAGCAGCTTTACCGGACGAAGGTTTACATACTGTTGGAACGCACGGCGGATTGGCAATATCAATTCCCAGACCGAGACATGATCAGGCACCTCGGGCGCACCCACTGCACCAAGCAGAATCAAATCGTAATCCTTCAATGTATCCAGTCCATTTTCCGGCATCATTCTGCCATGTGTGAGGTAATACTTGCAGTTCCAATCCATCACATCGCTGGCAAAACGAATGCCTCCATGGCTCTCTTCTATTGCTTTTAATACCTTCAATCCCTCATCCATTACCTCGGGACCAATTCCGTCTCCCGGGATCACAGCGATCGAATAATGAAGCAATCGACTCCCCCCTAAAATGGTCTAAATTGTTTGATATTTTACCTTGAATCCTCTTGCACATTTGATGCCAAATCATTCTTCGCAGCACGACCCGGTAAAACGCTTTCATAGCAAGCGAATAAAAACCACGTTTTGACATTCTTCTACACAACACAACAAAGTGTTGCAACGTTTTGTTGCAACACTTTGTTCACTCTAAATGATACTGCTTCATTTTTCGCCATAAGGTTGTTCGGTCGATTCCAAGAATCTTCGCCGCCAATGTTTTGTTATGCTTCACCTGCTGCAAAGCAGCTTCAATCCTCTTCGCTTCCGGATCTTTTTGCCCTTCCATCGCTGCGGGCACGCTGTGGGTAGGCGTAGTTTTTTTCTTTGCAAATAAAAAAGAAGCATCCTCTTTATCGAGCTTTCCTCCCTTTGCCAGCAAAACCATTCGCTCAACGACATTGCGCAGCTCCCGCACATTTCCCGGCCAGTGGTAGGATTGAAACATGGCGTAGAGTCCCTCGTCGATTTCTTCCACCTTTTGCTCATGCTGTTCATTTATTTCCTGAACCATGCTCGCGACAAGCACTGGGATGTCTGACAAACGCTCGCGCAAAGGGGGCACATCGAGCTTTAACATATTAATGCGGTAATAGAGATCGGCTCGAAAATGCTCCTTTTCAATCTCCTCGGCCAAATCGCGATTGGTCGCAGCTACAATCCGCACATCGACAGGAATAATTCGCTCCCCACCGACACGGCGGACGCGCCGCTCTTGCAGCACTCTGAGCAAAAGGACCTGAATCCGCAGTGGCATCTCTCCGATTTCATCCAGAAACAGCGTTCCTCCATGTGCAAGCTCAAACAATCCAGGTTTTCCGCCTTTTTTGGCACCCGTAAAAGCTCCGTCCTCATATCCAAATAGTTCGCTTTCCAGCAAGCTCTCCGGCAGCGCCGCACAATTGACAGCGAGGAACGGTCCAAGCGCTCGCCCACTCTCCAGATGGATGCCTTGGGCAAACAGTTCTTTTCCCGTCCCTGATTCACCCGTGATTAACACCGTTGCATGGGTCTTTGCAAATAAGGCTGCCTGTTCCTTCGTTTCAATGATCTTCGTTGACGTGCCAATGATGCTGTCGAGACGATACCTTGCTTCCAGGCCGTTGTCGTGCAGCTTTTTCCGAAGCGACATCTCCATCTTTTGTATGTCACTGATTTCTTTGAAGTTGGAAACCGCACCCACGACCTGATCCTTCACAATGACCGGAATGCGGTTGATGACAATGGATCTGTCCAAAACCGTTGCTACCTCTCCCAGTTCCTGCCGCCCCGTCTTCAAGACGCGCAGCATGTCCGAATGGGGAATATAGTCCGTGATCGGCTTGCCCAGAACATCTCCAGAGAGTCCCAATAATAATTTGGCATGCTCATTAACCAGAGTGATGTGGCTCAAGCGATCGACTGCAATCACGGCATCATGAGCCGAATTGACGACCGCTTCCATGAGATGCTTCTCCCGTAGCCGATCCTTTGTGTACGTGACCAAAGATGTCGCTTGCTGTACAGCTCTACGCAAGGTGGCAACGGAGGGTGAAACGAGCTGTCGATCTGAGATTGGCGGCATGGCTGACAAGAAACTCACGTCCCAGACAGGTATCATATATACGTTGTTGCCGTAATCATGGTCCGCCCGTAAGTCTTCTTGACAACGAAATAAACAATCGCTTCCTACGACATCCGGGTTCAAGGCATGCTCAAGCTCCAGCCATTCTCTCTCTTTTTGAGAAGCACACACGACTACGAGCTTTTTGACTGACTGTTCTTCCCCTCGCCGTTTTTCCCATGCCCTTTTTACATCGTTCATGTCGATGGACAAAGAAACGACAGGAAGCGACAAGGATTCCAATTCTTCTGTGTAGCGTTCTGTTGTTATGACGACAAACGGATTCATCATCTGATCCAAAATGGATTTAATGGAATAGAAAAAGCCAATGTTTTGACCGCTCTTCTCCAAAAGAACAGCCATTTCTTTCTCCAACTCTTTATCTAGCCTGTATAAGGCAATCATATATCCCCCTGATTCATTGGCAATGAAAGGTCGTACTCCGCCATTTTGCGGTACAAGGTGTTTCGCCCGATCTGGAGCATTTTTGCCGCCTTGCTCACATTTCCTCCACTTGTGTACAAGGCTCTTTTTATCGCTTCCAGCTCTGTTTCCCGCAAAGAAAGAATCTCTTGGTCATAAGCTGTAGACACGCCGACATCCACAAGCCCCTCTAACTGAATGTCCTGTTCACTGATCTCATAAGTCTCCGATAAAAAAGTCGCCTGCATCAATACCCCCAGGAGCTCTCGTACGTTACCGGGCCATGCGTATGACAACAGCTTAGCCTTTGCCTCCCTGGACAAGACGAGTGGCTCTTCCTGGGCAATCTGCTTGATCAAATGCTCCGCAAGCTGGATCAGATCACTTCTTTTGCGCAGTGGCGGAAGCTGAATCGAAACCCCTTTGAGGCGATAGTACAAATCAGCCCGAAAACGTCCCGCCTTGATCTCTTCTGGCAAATTCCGATGCGTAGCGGCAATGATTCTGGCGTGAACAGGACGGGACTGGTTACTGCCCACAGGCGTGACGACCTTTTCCTGCAGAACCCGCAAGAGAGCCGCTTGGGCCCGCAACGACATGTCCCCAATCTCGTCCAAGAAAATCGTTCCCTTTTTCGCCGCTTCAAACTTGCCTATCCTGCCCTCGCGTTGGGCTCCTGTAAACGCTCCACCTTCATAGCCAAACAATTCACTCTCGATTAAATTTTCCGATATTGCACTGCAGTTTACCGCGATAAAAGGCTCTTCAGCACGCGGGCCTGTCTCATGGATCATTTGAGCGAACAATTCTTTTCCCGTTCCGCTCTCACCTATAATCAATGCCGGGAAATCAACATACGCTGCTTTTTGCCCCAGCATTTTCGCTTGACTAAAGAGGGGGCATGATCCCGCGAGCCGTGGATACGGTTTTAACTGAGAAGTAGCGGACGTAGACCAGATTCGCTTCCGTTTGTCCTGCACTTTTCGAGCAGTCCACCCCACCTCTGGTTGCAGAGTTGTTCCCATTGCTTCTGCCCCCAACTGCTGCTTCGCCAATTCGTTGAGACTGACAATCCGATCATCACGATCGAGGCCAACGAGCGGCAGACTATTCCCCATAGCAGATAGCGATGAAGAAGTAGGGAGAGCAATGACGCGCTCAGCTTCGGCAAGCATCAAGCGATTTTGCAAAGCCTCCGCAATCATGCAGGCGATGGTCAAAGCGAATGGGTGCGAGTATTCTTTTCGCGTACTGATATCTATGACGCCCAGCAATTCTCCGGTAGGGGAGAAAATCGGTGCAGCCGAGCACGTCAGAAAACGGTTCTCTAAAAAATAATGCTGTTCACCTTGAATCTGGATGGGCTGCTGCGCGATCAAGGCGGTTCCGATCGCGTTCGTTCCTTTATTATTCTCAGTCCAATTGGCCCCGATCTGCAGTTGTACCTTTTGCGCCTGATTAGCGAAAATCGGATCTCCAATCGTATGAATAATATTGCCATCACGATCGGACAGCAAGGCGATATGCTCCGTCGACAATAAAAAAGGAGCCAGTTTATTAAAAAGGGGAAAGCTCTCGCGGATCAGAGGGTGATTTTCCTGAATGATTTCTTTGATCCGGTTGGTAGAAATGATTTGGTCATTGGACTTCTCCGTGGCTTTGAGGCTAGATTCCTGGCAGCGTTTCCAAGATTGCTGTACAATCGTCGACAACACTCTTCCCTCCCCCCAAAATCATTCACTCTCAGTATAGCACGAACAGCTTTTTTTCGTTGGTTGCTGAATCGAACTGTTTCGTCTGTTCCACTTTGGAACACATGATGACCTATTTCAGAACAACTCCCTCCTTACTTATTCGCGAAAACGCAGTCATTTCCTATTTTTCACTTTTGGTACGGGATTTGCTTTTAGAAATGGACGTACAACAGTAAGTGATAATAGAGGAGGCGCTCGCATGATCTATGCTCAGCCCGGCCAAGCCGGATCCAAGGTGACTTTCAAAAATCGCTACGAAAACTACATTGGAGGAAATTGGGTTCCGCCAGTGAAGGGTGAATACTTTGAAAATGTCTCTCCTGTCACAGGCAAGGTATTTTGCGAGGTCGCTCGCTCTACAGCAGATGATATTGAGCTGGCTCTCGATGCTGCACACGAAGCCAAAACGGCTTGGGGCCGCACCTCTGCAGCAGGTCGCTCTAACATTCTCTTAAAAATCGCAGACCGCATGGAAGCCAATCTCGAACTCTTGGCGGTTGCGGAGTCGTGGGAAAATGGAAAACCTGTACGTGAAACACTCGCTGCTGACATCCCTCTCGCTATTGATCACTTCCGTTATTTTGCAGGTGCCATCCGCGCTCAGGATAGCTCTCTCGCTGAAATTGATAATGATACGGTAGCCTACCACTTCCATGAACCACTAGGAGTCGTTGGACAGATCATTCCGTGGAACTTCCCTCTGCTGATGGCGACATGGAAGCTGGCTCCGGCTCTTGCTGCAGGTAACTGCGTCGTCCTCAAGCCTGCTGAGCAGACACCAGCTTCCATTATGGTGCTGATGGAGCTGATTGGCGACCTGCTACCTCCTGGTGTCGTTAACGTGGTGAATGGCTTTGGTCTGGAAGCGGGCAAACCCCTTGCCTCCAGCAACCGCATCGCCAAAATCGCATTTACAGGCGAAACGACAACGGGCCGTCTAATTATGCAATACGCCTCCCAAAACATCATTCCGGTTACATTGGAGTTGGGCGGCAAATCACCAAATATCTTCTTCCCTGATGTGTGTGCCAAAGACGATGCCTTCTTCAATAAAGCCATCGAGGGTTTTGTACTGTTTGCGCTCAACCAAGGGGAGGTTTGCACATGCCCATCGCGTGCGCTGATTCACGAAAGCATTTACGATCAATTCATGGAGCGTGCCCTGAAACGGGTAGCCAGCATCAAACAAGGCAATCCGCTTGATTCCGATACCATGATCGGTGCTCAAGCCTCTTTGGAGCAGGTGGAAAAAATTCTCTCCTACCTCGATATCGGCAAACAAGAAGGAGCGGATTGCCTGATCGGCGGCGGACGCGCTGAGCTTTCCGGAGATCTTGAGGGCGGTTACTACATTCAGCCTACCGTCTTCAAAGGACACAACAAAATGCGTATTTTCCAAGAAGAAATCTTCGGTCCAGTCGTCTCCGTTACGACCTTCAAAGATGCAGAAGAGGCTCTCTCTATCGCGAACGACACCTTGTACGGCTTGGGCTCAGGTGTATGGACACGCGACGTAAACACTGCTTATCGTTTTGGTCGTGAAATCCAGGCAGGTCGGGTATGGACCAACTGCTACCACGCATACCCCGCTCACGCAGCATTTGGCGGATACAAAATGTCTGGTATCGGTCGTGAGAACCACAAAATGATGCTTTCCCATTACCAGCAAACCAAAAACCTGCTGGTCAGCTACAGCGACCAGGCACTCGGGTTCTTTTAATCAAATGGACCAGCCGGAAAAAGTGCTCGCAACAGAGGCTGCGCTGCAACTAATCGAACGGCTTCGGGCCAAACACGGTGACCTGATGTTTCACCAGTCGGGGGGCTGCTGCGACGGCAGCTCTCCCATGTGTTACCCGCTTGGAGAGTTTCTCGTCGGTGATCAGGATGTACTGCTGGGCGAAATTGGTGGTTGCCCGTTTTATATGGGCAAAGCTCAGTACGAGTATTGGAAGCATACTCAGCTCATCATCGATGTCGTTTCTGGACGTGGCGGCATGTTTTCGCTCGAAGGTCCAGAGGGCGTACGCTTTCTCACTCGTTCACGCATGTTTTCTGATTCTTGAGCAAGAAAAGGACCATTCCCTCACCTCTACAGGTGGGGAACGGTCCTTCTTGTATTAACGTATAAGAATTTATAAGCGCGACCGCTTATGAATTCTGGAGCGCATGACAAGGTACCTCAGCGTTCGCTCCCGGCATTACTTCGGTGAAACTTTCCACTAATACGCGGTCGCTCCTCCTTGAGGAGGCCACGATAGAGGTTTTCTTATCGCTGTCTCGTCTTTTTTCTAGTTGGACGCCCGGTAGAAGTGGCGTTTGCCCTCTTAGTTGGCTTGGAGTCAAAACGAGTAGCGCTGCGCTGCGCAGTAGCCGGCTTGCCAGCGGAACTGCTTTGCTTGCGGGTGCTATCCTTCCCCTTGCGATCATTGCCCTTTGCCTTGCCCTCTATGCCACCAGTCTTCCCTGGTCCGCCTTTTGCCTTATAATCAGATTTATCTCCACCAGGTCGCCGGTCGTCACCATCACGCTTCCGCCCAAATCCCCGATCTCTGCGCTCATCGACCCTCCCTTTGGAACGACCTTTTTGCTCTCCTCTACGATCTCGCCCACTAGATTGATTAGCCTCTGGCTTCTGCTGCCGGTTCCGTGATTTTTGTTCGGTCTGCTTTTCATTTTCCATCCCGCGCCGTTCGAGAGACAGGTTTATTCCTTTTTCAATCATCTCCAGCAGCATGCGATCTTTCGCAGCCACTAAGGTAAAGGCTATCCCCTGCTCTCCGGCACGACCTGTACGGCCGATTCGGTGAATATAGCTGTCCACATCTTCAGGAATGTCGTAGTTGAATACGTGCGTGATTCCCTCTACATCCAGACCGCGTGCGGCTACATCTGTCGCGACCAGGTACTGAATCTTGGCCTCACGGAATCGCTTCATCACATCTTCGCGTTTCGCCTGTGACAAATCGCCGTGCAATTCGTCTGATACATAGCCATATCCTTGCAGGGCAGCATTTAATGTACTCGCTCTGCGCTTTGTTCGACAAAAAATGACAGCCAAAAACGGTCGTTGCTCATCAAGCAGCCCCCGAAGAGTCGCCTGCTTTGCCCGATCCGTCGTCTCTACGACGATCTGTTTGATGTCTTCGAGGGTGATGCGCTTGCCCTGCACCCGAATATCCTCCGGCTGCTTCATAAAGCGCTTGGCGAGGGAACGCACCTGCGAGGGCATCGTTGCGGAAAACAGCAAGGTTTGGCGATCTGCCGAAATGTTGCCGATGATTTCCTCTACTTCGGGCAGAAACCCCATATGCAGCATCTGGTCTGCCTCGTCGAGAACAAATGTCGAAACACTCGATAGCTCAATCGTGCCACGTCTCATATGATCGAGCAGACGTCCAGGTGTCGCGATCACTACCTGTTTTTTGCCCTGCAGCTTTCTCATTTGCCGATCTACGTCTTGTCCGCCGTACACAGCCAAGACGTGAATATCGTCCAGATTAGCTGTCAGCTTTTTTACTTCGGCTGTGATTTGCAGAGCCAGCTCCCGGGTAGGCGTTAAAATCAATGCCTGCACGTGCGTCGCCTGCGGATCAGCCTGCTCCAAAATCGGCAAAACAAAGGCAAGCGTCTTCCCCGTTCCCGTCTGCGCTTGGGAAATTACATCTTTTCCTGCGAGTACGACAGGAATGGTTTTCTCCTGAATGGGGGTCGGTTCGGTAATCCCATTTGCCAGTAGCGTTTTTTGCAGTTCCTTGCGTATGCCCAGTCTCAAAAAGTCAGCCAGTTTCGCCATCTCCATTTCTCATTCCATTGGGAGCTTGTCTCATTTCGTGCAGACAGCCATTCCAATAAAGTAACGTACGCCATCACGCGGCTTTTCAAAAGTAACGCCTCGCTGATAGTAAATCTCTACCTCGGAAAAGCGGGCAAACAGCTCGGCGAATTCCTCTGGTGTCAATTGGTGAACATGAAACGGCTCACTCGTCTGCATGCCCCTTCCCCTGCCAAATGGACTGGACAAGACCAGCGTTCCACCCGGTTTTAGCATCCGGTACAGATTATCCATAAAAAGCAGGTCGTCCTCCACATGTTCAATCGTTTCAAAGCTGAGTATGGTATCAAATTGTCCAAGCTGCTCGGGAAGCTCAGGGTCAATCGCATTTCCGGTTTGATACGTAATCTTTTGGTGGTTGTACTCCCGATTCGCGTAGGAAATGGTTTCCTCATCAATGTCTACGCCAATCAGATGTGTGAGCTCACGTTTTCGCTCCTTGGCTACCATATGACAGCCATAGCCTGTCCCACATGCGATATCCAGTACTCTTCCCCTGATGTAGGGAGTGGCAAAATAGTATCTGGCGATATGCTCCAGGAGCATGCCGTTGGTAGGTTTTAAAAGCTTGGGAATGATTCGTTCTCCCGTCCATTCAAGCAATCGGATCACCATTTTTCTTGTTTACTTGATCACATCTTACCTCATTCCCCTATAGGATCATACCTATTCTCCCAATCAGTGAAAAGGTAAGGCAAGCTTACACGTTAAGAAATTTGTAAGAGTTTTCTAAGCTGTTTTGTTAAAGCTTGCCGTTAAAATAGTATCATGAATGCATTCATAAGGTGGGGAAAAAAAGCATGACGAATTACCATGTCCTCGTTGTCGACGACGAGGCTGAAATCAGAGACGCAATCGAAATTTATTTGAAAAATGAATCCATGATTGTACACAAAGCAGGAGATGGCTTGGAGGCTTTGGCCATTTTGGAACAAGAAGAAATCCATCTCATTATTTTAGACATCATGATGCCAAAAATGGACGGGATCACAGCTACATTCAAGATTCGGCAAGAAAGGAACATTCCAATCATCATGCTTTCCGCAAAATCCGAGGATACCGACAAAATTTTGGGATTAAACATCGGGGCTGATGATTATGTAACCAAGCCCTTCCATCCTCTCGAACTATTAGCGCGAGTCAAATCCCAACTGCGCCGTTATACCAATTTGGGGACCTACAAAGTCACTGAGGACGAAATTCAAGTGCGTGGATTAACCTTGAACAAGAGTACCAAAACCGTCGCCGTGGACGACAATGAGGTACGGTTAACCGCAACCGAATACAAGATATTAGAGCTTTTGATGGAAAACAAGGGTCGGGTATTTTCAATCGAGGAAATCTATGAACGGGTCTGGAGAGAACCCTATTTGAATGCGGAAAATACAGTCGCTGTTCACGTCAGGCGCATTCGTGAAAAAATTGAAATCAACCCGAAGGAACCGAAATATTTAAAGGTGGTATGGGGAATTGGATACAAAATCGAAAAATAGCCGCTACTCGTTACTGGCGCTGATCGCCTTTGTTCTCAGCGTTTCACTCTCTTTACTGACTGCGGCCGATCTCTACCACAATCGGGAATACTTGCAAAAAGACAATTACTTTCAAAGCTCAGGTTTTCGCTGGGAGATGCGAGATTTTGCCGAGCTGGTAAAAACGGTGCACGTTGATTATGCAGGGTATGAAGAAAAGACTCTTGAAGAAAAGCTGGGGAAAGAGACACTCGAACAGCTAAAACCGCAGTGGGAGGAAGCGCTCCAGGAAGCTGAGGATAATATCTCACAAGAGTACGCGCCACGGATAGAGGTAGCCAGAAAAGCAGGTCAGACCGAAGAGGTGGCCAGACTTACAGCAGAACAGGAAAACCGCAGGAAGGCAGCTTTGGATAAAGAAGCAGCCGCGCAAAGAAAACAGGTGAACGAGATCGTCGCCAATAAGGATCGGGATTACGAGGAACGCAAAACAAGTCTTGCCCTTCGAAATGGTTCGTTCCATTACTATGTGACCGATAAAAAGACCAATAAAGTGTATACCAATATGGATCATGAGCCCACAGAAGCCGAGATCAACCAGAATGCCCGCTTCTCCATTACCTTTCCGCAAAACACCTATACAAAATTCGGGGAGTACACAGACATTAACCGCACCTTCCAGCTGAATCAATTACATGGCGTGTTTTATGTTCCTGTCAATTCCAAAGGGTATAGTCAGATTGAAGCAGATGCTGTTTATTATGATTCCATCAGAGATCGCCTTTTGAAGGAATGTGCCTTATTGACCATCACGCTCTTTATTTCGGCTCTGCTCGCATGGTATGGAAGCATGATGAAAACCGCTCAGCACCCGATCGTAATGAAATGCTCGGCAATGTTTAGGCGTATCCCGCTGGACATTCGGATTGCCTTGCTGTTCCCTGTAGGCATTACCTACCTGCTCATGATCTCGAATATGCGCTTTTTCTTCTTGCCGATCGATATCGAGCATTTCTTTACGCTGGCGATGGTTTCTGTCTTTACTGCCTATTTGCTGCTCCAATTACTCGATGGCTGGCACATGTACAAACAACCCGAATCGTTCCAAGAGCAATGGCAGCGAAGTCTTCTTTTCAGACAACGCGTCCTCTTTAAGGAAAGCTTCGCCAATAAAGGCGTCTTCTTTAAGGTCGCCACGTTGTTCATCCTGACCATCGGCCTTGGGATGAGCGTTGCATTAGCATTTGTTGCTTTGATAGAAAGCATCGGCGAATTGCTGGTCCTCTGCTTTTTGTACGGCATGTTCTACATGGTGGTCGTTTTCCCGTACGTTCTGCGCCGCATAGGACTAATGAATCGCATTTTGCTGGGAGCATCTGAAATGGCATCCGGAAATATGAATGCCTCCATTGAAAAAATACGCAAAGGCAAGCTTTCGGAGCTCGCTCACTCACTCAACAACATCAGGCAAGGCCTCAAGCATGCAATGGAAGATCAGATGAAAAGCGAGCGGCTCAAATCGGAATTGATCACCAACGTCTCTCATGATTTAAAAACACCTCTTACCTCGATCGTCAATTATGTCGATCTCCTCAAGCGAGAGAACCTGTCGGCAGACGAAATCAAATCGTACGTCGATGTATTGGAAAGAAAGACGGAGCGGCTGCGTATCCTGATCGACGATCTATTCGATGCTGCAAAAATGGCAAGCGGCTCCGTCGAGTTGAACATCGAGGAGGTAAACGTAGCGGCACTGCTCAATCAATCTATTGCGGAATTCAGCGATAAGATCGAGCAGTCCTCGCTCACCTTCCGCGTCAATACGGAGCAGGCCAAAATCTACGCTCCTCTTGATGGCAAAAAAACATGGCGGGTTTTTGAAAACTTGATCGGCAACGCATTGAAATACTCGATGCCAAACACGCGTGTCCTGATTGACCTGTTTGAGCGACAAGATCAGGTCATCCTTACGATCAAAAATGTCTCTGCCTATGAAATCAATTTTGATGCCGAAGAGCTGTTCGAACGATTCAAACGAGCAGATCAATCCCGCAATACGGAAGGGTCCGGTCTTGGGCTCGCTATCGCGAAAAGTATCGTTGAGCTGCAGGGCGGCAAGCTGTCTATTGAGATTGATGGCGATTATTTTAAGGTGACGGTTGTGTTTCACAAGTCGTAAGATTCTTAAATCCAGCTGTAGTGGAGGAGAGGAAAAAGGAGAAAACGCTCCAGCTTCTTGGGCCCCTTCTCTGGGGTCATCCAGTCGGCTCCTTTCCAAAAACGAAACCGCGTCCAAAGTAGCCGATTCAAGGGGCTTCTCAGAGGTGGACGCTTAAGAGCGTGTTTCGTTTTTGGAATGAATCCTTGGTAGGGGTCCCAAAGACCTTTCGCTTTTTTCTCCTTTTTCCTCGCACGAGCTTTATTTCATTCTCGTGTTTCATCAAGCAGTCTCAAAGAAGATTGAAAAACTGCAGGAAAAGCAAAGATGCTGTGTAACTAACTTCGTCTCCAGGCTTTGCCGCTAACGCCATGGTCGCACTTTTCCAACTAAACGTTTACTTGCTGGATGGCCTGTCTCATGTTCAGCGTGCTGCTACTCAGGACGGTGGAGGCATCATGTACCTGTTTCATCATGTCGAGCTGTCTGGTCGTCATGGACCGTATCTGATGGGTCTGCTCCGTAACCCCGCTGGCGACCTGCGCGATACTGTTCACCTGAGCGACCACTTCCTCAGAGCCTGCGGACAACTGCTCTGTCGTTGCTGAGACCTCCATAATTTGGTCACTCACCAGGCGAAACGCTTTAACGGCGTGCAGGAACGATTGCTCCGCCTCTCGGGAAAGCTGTACGCCTGCTTCTATTTCCTCTGTAACGACTTCCATCTCCCCACTGATTTTTCCCGATTCCAAGCTGATATTGCCGAGCAGAGCTGTAATCTGTTGCACAGACGAAGCGGATGCATCCGCCAGCTTGCTGACTTCTTTGGCAACGACTGTAAAGCCGACACCATGCTCCCCGGCCCTGGCCGCTTCAATCGCCGCATTCAGAGCGAGAATCTTGGTCTGTTCGGTAAAGCCACGGATGGAGCTTACGACGTTTTCGATCTCGTCTGTATATGACTTCAGTTGTTTCGCCATGTGCAAGGTTTGCGTAGCCGAAGAAGAGATCTCTCGCATTTGCTTATTCATCCGCTTCATAGCTGTGTCGCCTGACTGGGCGATACCTACGGCTTGAATCGCAGCATCTGATACGGTAGCCGATGATCCAGCGATTCGGGTAATGCCTTGCGCAATCTCTTCCATAGCGGCCACACTGTCGTCTGCGCTTTTCTTTTGGGTATTGGCCCCTTCGTAGATGACCTTCACAGTTTCGTTCATGCTCTCGCCCATCACCAGCATCTGATCGGCGCTTGTCGCAAACTCCTTGGACGATAGGACCAATTGATCAGAGGTCTTGTCCATATTGACGACCAAGCCGCGTACACGTGAATGTAAATTCTGTGACATGGACAGCATCGCTTTATAAACAGTGCCAATCTCGTCCTCTGAGCGAACAGGCTGAGCCCGCAGAATAACACTCGCACCAGCCAAATCACCTACAGCCATTTTTTCGGCACTCGCCCTCACGGTATGCAGCGGGCGCAATGCACGCTGGACGAACCATACGATCACGCCGATAGCCACGAGTGTGATTACTAGCAGCAAAATGTAGAAAGGGATGCTTTTCCAGATTACGTTGGCTGCTAGCTGCTCAAATACAGCAGCATCCGTATCAATCCCGAGCGCACCAATGACTTTGCCACCGGCCTCTATAACAGGCACGTATGCCGATAAGTACGTTCCATATTCCGGATTTTCGATAATCGGTGAACTAGCCTTGTTCCCGGCCATTACCGCTTGTACGGCTTCGGGAGGCATATCGGTCACTTCATCAATAGGAGAGGCATCCGGGTCCTTCGGTGGACGACCGTCAATCATGATTCGCGGCTTACGGTTCTCATCAAATCGCACAAAATATACGTAACGCGCACCAATTTGTGTACGGAATACATCCAGCTCTTGCCTCAGCGACCAGTACAGATTTGTTTCCTGCGGTTGCTGCAAAAATTGTGTGTACCGATCTGTTTGCATACCAGCCGCATAGCTTTCTGCGATGCGCATATTGTAGCTGTTGATCCCGTCCTCGACGGCTGATCTGGTCTGCACTACCTGTGTTGTAACATTACCGACAGCAATTAAAATCAGAACTGCAATAATGACACATAAAATCCGAACAATCAGGTGGTTTTTCATGAATGCCTTCATCCGCTCGCTTCTCCTTTACGCCTGTTCCCAAATCAAAAATACCCAGTACTTATTTCACACTCGATTACCATCATAGGCGATTTTCTTAAACACGAATAGATATGATTATTCAGAATATACAGCAATAAAATGGTTCATACACCAAATTGTATTGCTTTCCTATTCGAATAAAAATTAACCTTTTTCATTGGTAGATGATGAAATATCCGTCTTCCCCCGCATGTGTACGGTATAATAGATCTATCATGACTGACAGGAGAATTACTACCATGATGGTTTTCATACTGTTTACCATATGGGCACTGGGCCTTTTGGTCTTATTCACTGACCCGAAACGAACCTCGATCCGCTGGGCATGCGCGACTGCCTTTGTTGGTGGCGGTGGCTTCCTCTCTGCCGTGATTGATGAAACCGTGCTTCCCTTGTGGAAAGATGCCCTTTCGATATATCCGGGCTCGGATCAGATTTTGTTGTTCCTGAGCCGCAGCGCATCTTTTGTGTGCCAGACCGGTTTGCCTTATACGTTTTTCATGTTTGCTGTTCATTCGTCAGAGTCCTTGTCACGTAAAGTGAAGCAAATCGTACAGTACGCTGCCCTGCTCATGCCTCTTTTGATGCTTGTGATTACGCCGATTTATCCAGACCTGTCCTTTAACTACTGGATTATGGTCGCTTGGATCATTCCCTTTTTCCTGACTGCGTGCACGCTTCTCATCGTACAGTACCGCAAGGAAAAGGATCCGCTCGTGAAGAAGAACAGCTTTTTCACTAATGTATTGATCATCGTTCCGCTGTTTTTCGTCTTTATTTTCATCTACGTCATGCGCATCCAGAACGATTACGAGGCGTGGCGCTACAACATGCTGGTGGTTGCGATCCAGTTCATTCTGATTGTTGCCATAAGTTTGAAATACGGTTTTCTCGGCGTGCGTCTCCGCGTCGAAAAGAAGCGTCTGGACAGTACGCTGCGCGCGCTTACATCTGGTGCGCAAATCATTAACCACACGATCAAAAACGAAGCAGGGAAAATCTCACTCTATGCCGATCGCATTGAATCATTTGCCGAAGAGACGAATCAGCCTGCACTAAAAGAAGACGCGCTCGTGCTCTTGCAATCATCCCAGCACATGCTGAATATGATGAATCGTATCCAGGGACAGCTCCGTGATGTCGAACTGCGCGAAGCGACTTGTTTTCCCAGCCAAATCATCACCCAAGTCATCCAGACGCTCACTCCCTACACCACAAAGCAACAAGTAAACGTGGAAAGCGAGCTGGACGAAACACTGCGACTGTACTGTGATGCTGTACAGCTGCGGGAAATCTTCACCAACCTGTGCATGAACGCCCTAGAGGCGATGAAAACAGGAGGGACCCTTCGTCTGCAGTTATTTCGATCAAACAAGCATCTTGTCATCGCCGTAGCAGATACGGGAACAGGCATATCCAAAGAGAACCTGCCGCATGTACTGGATCCTTTTTTCTCTACCAAAAGGACCGGGCAGAACTTTGGCCTGGGACTCTCTTACTGTTACAATGTCATGCAAAAGCATCAGGGACAGCTTGAAATCTACAGTGAGCCAGGCAAAGGAACCACCGTGTTTCTGTTCTTCCCCAAAAAGCGACTGGTTGCATCCTAAATCAACGAAAGAGGCGGCTATCATTATGGACTCCATTGCGGTTTTTATCGTAGAAGATGATCCTGTATGGCGCAAAGGACTCGTCGACTACCTCAACAAACAGCCGGATATTGCTGTGGTCGGCGAAGCTGGCACCAAAGACGAGGCCATCGAGCGCTTTTTGCCCGCCAAGGCCGATGTTGTGCTGATGGATATCAATCTGACCGAAAACAATTTGGATGGCATTGAAACAGCGATCGCACTCATCGAGCTGCAAGCCGACTGTAAAATCATCATGCTCACCTCACTGACCGACGAGAATGTGATTGTCGAGTCTTTTTCTGCCGGTGCCGTCAACTACATCAGCAAAAGCAGCTTCAAAGAGATACCGGATGCGATTCGCGCTGCCCACAATCGCCAGTCCGCGATACATCCCACTGCGGCGGCTGCGCTGCGCAACGAGTTTTTGCGAATGAAGAACGAGGAGAATCAAAAGCTGCTGTCACCTGCTGAAAAAGACATTCTCCAGCTCATCCATCAAGGGCAAACCCAGACACAAATCGAGCAAACGCTTCACATCACCAAGCGCACAATCAAAAACCACATCAACCGCATCCTGAAAAAAATGGGCGTCAAAACAAGCAAGGAAGCTGCCGCAAAAGCAAGCCAAAAAAAGCTATTCTAGGTCTTATTACCAGGTACCAATCAATGTTGGTACTTTTTTTATACCCCCCACACTTTAGAATGAGAGCTATAGAGCAACGCAATTATCCTTCGTAGGGGTGTGGTCCACATGGTTCTCATTCATGCCTTCCTGAAAATGATCCTGATGCTTTGGTTCCGTCCTCGCATCAACGGTCTCCACAAACTCGACCTTTCGCAGCCATCGCTGATTATTCCAAATCACGTTTCGCTTATGGATGCTGTCCTCTTGTCCTTTTGCTTGCCAAAAGGGGCCACGTTTGTGGTCAACACCCAGATCGCCAAGCGCTTTGCCTTTTTCCTTCGCTTCCGCAAGCACATCGCGATTGACCCGCTGAATCCGTATTCGATCCGTCACATGCTAAGGATCATCAGGAGCGGGGAAACACTGGTGATCTTCCCCGAGGGACGCATCACTACCACAGGCAGCCTGATGAAAATCTACAGTGGAGTTGGTTACCTGGCTCTACGAACAGGCGCAACCGTGTATCCCGTAGCCATCCAAGGCCTGGAGCGCTCTGTCTTCTCGTACTTGAAAGGGAAGCTGCGCCTCTTCTGGTTTCCCGACGTTACCATGACGATCGGTACGCCCTTCACAATCGAGCGGGACGTCACCCTCTCGATGCGTCAGCAAAAAGCCGCAGCCAATGACCGCATCCTGCAAACCTTGCAGCAGGAGCTGTTCCAAAGCCGCATGAAGCAAAACGTCAATCTGTTTGATGAAGTGCTGGAAGCATCTCGTCTCAACGGCGCCAACGTGGAAATCGCCAAAGATCTAACATCGGCAATCAATTACCGGACACTCTTGATCGGCAGTTACCTGCTTGGCAACAAATTGCAGTCCCCACTGCTTGGCAAACCAGTAGTCGGACTGTTTCTCCCGAATTCCGTAGGTCATCTGATTACTTTGCTGTCCTTGTTCCGTATCGGCAAAACACCGGCAATCCTCAACTTTTCGCTCGGGATTCGCTCGCTGCTTGATTGCTGTGAAACCGCCCATCTCGACACGATCCTGACTTCGCGGGTGTTCATCGAAAAAGGAAAGCTGGAGCACATTATCGCGGGTCTTACACCGCATATGAAAATTATTTACCTAGAGGATATAAAGGCGTCTGCCACTGCCCTCGACAAAATCTCGGCACTCTTTCGCTATCTGATGAAACAAAAATCGTCTCCTGCCAGTGGCAACGAGCTGATTCTCTTTACCTCCGGCAGTGAAAGCAAACCAAAAGGCGTCGTGCTGACACATACCAACCTGTACGCAAACATCCAGCAGGTGACCACTGTCATCGACATCACGTCCCGTGACAAATTCTTCAACGCTTTGCCGATGTTTCACAGCTTTGGACTGACAGCAGGTACGCTATTACCAGTCGTCAAGGGCATTCCCGTCTATCTCTATCCCAGCCCGCTGCACTACAAAGCCATTTCAGAGCTGGTGTACGATCAAAATGCGACCATTCTCTTCGGTACCTCCACTTTCATGGCGGGCTACGGTCGGATGGCACATCCCTACAACTTTTACTCCTTGCGCTATGTCTTCGCAGGCGCTGAAAAGCTGAAGGACGACGTACGCAAGCTGTGGATGGAAAAGTTCGGCGTGCGGATTTTTGAAGGCTATGGTGCAACTGAGACCGCTCCGATCTTGTCACTCAATACCCCTCTTGCCAACAAACCGGGAACAGTCGGACGCTTAATGCCTGGAATGTCCTACAAGCTAGATGCTGTAAACGGCATCGCAGAAGGCGGAGAGCTGTTGGTCAAAGGACCCAACGTCATGAAAGGATACTTGATTTACGGCCATGGGTTTATTCCGGCCGAGGAGTGGTACCACACAGGAGACTTGGTTACGGCAGACAAAGATGGCTTTATCAGCATCCAGTCTCGCTTGAAGCGCTTTGCCAAAATCGGTGGAGAGATGGTCTCCCTCAATCTGATCGAGGAGCTGGCAATGCAATGCTTCGGACACTCTGAATTCGCTGCGATCACGATCAATGACCCGCGAAAAGGCGAACGCGTCCTGCTGTTTACGACCGATGAAGCGGTGGCTCTCAGCCAGTTGCGAACCTATTTGACCGAGAAACAATACTCACCATTGCTCATTCCCGGCTCCCTGCAAGTAATCAAGGCACTCCCGCTTCTCGGTAGCGGAAAAACGGATTATGTCAGCCTAAAACAACTGGCTGAAA
The DNA here is from genome assembly GCF_050467985.1 of Brevibacillus sp. NRS-1366. Taxonomy (NCBI): domain Bacteria; kingdom Bacillati; phylum Bacillota; class Bacilli; order Caryophanales; family Paenibacillaceae; genus Brevibacillus; species Brevibacillus sp. NRS-1366. The sequence continues at coordinate 139,495 of NZ_JBITPN010000011.1, forward strand.
GTGGAGGAAAATGACGTGAAGATACGACTACAACCACTGCAAGCCCTTTATTTCACCCAGTTCCTATCGGCCTTTGCCGACAACATGATTTTGTTTGTGATTGCTCATCTGCTGCGGGAGAACGGCTTTTCTCCCGCCATGCTCGCACTTGTCTCGATTTCATTCTTTCTTCCTTATATTTTTCTAGCTCCATTGGTAGGCCCTTTTGCCGACAAGCATCCCAAATCATTTGTACTCGTAATCGGCAACCTGATCAAAGCACTCGGTGTTCTGCTGCTGTTCGTGATTGACCACTCCAGCATTCTGTTCTTGATGCTCTGCTACTTCACGGTCGGAGTCGGCGCTGTCGTCTACTCCCCTGCCAAATACGGCATTTTGCCAGAGCTGACGCGAAATGAAGATGAGCTGTTCCACGCCAATGCACGTATCGAAGCGTACACGATCTTTGCCATTCTGACAGGAATCGGCGGCGGCGGTGCGATTGCCTCCATGACAGCGCCTCTGCTTTCATCAGCAATCTGCCTGCTCATCTATTTGCTATCACTGGCTCTGACCTTTTTTATCCCGCGTATGAAAGGCAACCTGTCCATTCGTTACGGTGCGGAGGCACGTCGCTTTTTCATCGACTTTCAGCAATTGATGGGTCGTCCTGAAACCAGCTTTGCCCTGATAGGCACCGGTGCCTTTTGGATGAGCTCCGCTGTACTGCGTGTGGCTGTTCTTGCTTGGATTCCCATCGCCCTGGGCATCAACCCAGAGAGCTTTTCTGTCTCGCTCATTCTGGCTACGACCTCGATTGGAATTATCGCCGGAGCATTCCTGGCTCCCAAGCTGGTCCCGTTGGCGCAGTTTACTCGTTCCCTTACGTTTGGTTTCGGAATGTTCCTAATCATTGTGCTGTTTCCATGGATTCACGTGACAGCCATCGCCATCGCTCTCTTGCTGCTGGTCGGCTTCATGGGAGGCGTATTCATTATCCCGATGAATACCGTTTTGCAAGAGGAAGGCAAGAAAATGGTGGGCTCAGGAAAAACGATCGCCATCCAAAATTTTATCGAAAACCTGCTGATGGCCGTTGGGTCTGGCATTTACTACCTGATCGTTTATACAGGGATCTCCATCTCTGGGGCGATCGTAGGCCAAGGTCTGTTACTTCTGGTATTCTTGCTGTATTTGGCAAAATATCGGAAACGGATTGCAGGGTAACCTTGAAGAAGAAAAAGCCGCGACTGCTAGAGTCACGGCTTTCTTGGTTATATCTAAGCTGTATTTGGACGCGAGGAGCTTACGGTTTAGGTGTTGCAGCAGCTGCAGCTTTTCTCGCTTGATTCAATTGATGGTAGAACTCACCTTTTGTTTTTGCAGTAGCGAATTTAGCCTGGTCTACCTTGGCTTTTTCGGACAGTGCAGTCATTTCTTCTTTGGTGATCGCATCTTTCAGATTGATCGAAGCGATATTGGTGTACTTGCCATCTTCTGTTTTCGGTACACTCAGGATGCCCGCATTGATCAGCTCGACTACGTCACTCCGTTCAGGTGAAGTCGTATCGACACCGATGACTTTCCAGTTGTTTTGGACTTTTGGTTCGTATACGCCCTTTTTCACTTCTTTCAGGTAGGCGATGGCACGGTTGCGGATTGTTCCACCTGTTTCACCATAAGCGGTATTTTCTTTGGATGACCATAGCTGTTCAAACTTGCGGCCTTCCAGAGCGCCACCTTTTGCCTGCAAAGCTTCCATCCGGTAAGCGTTCATCCCGAGCTTCAGCGTATCAGCTGGTTTGATTGCCGTTTCATCGAGCTTGCGCAGGTTGGTGATGCGGCTGCCGTATGGCTTGGTCAAATCGATCTCGTATTTCACACCGCCAAAGAAATCATTGGTGCTGTATTTCGAGGCCCGACGTTTGCTGTCAAAGCTCACGGTTACGTCGCCAGGACGAGTGGAGTTGAAGTAGCCAACTGCCCACTCCATGTAGTCTTTCAGGTCTTTTCCAGTTACTTTGTAAACAGTGATCTCGCCGCCCGCATACTGATAGTTGTAGGCGATATCCTTTTTCTTGATTGGACCTACATCGAGCTTGGCCTTGTCATTGTCGATCTGGTGGGCAACTACGTCTGCCTTGCTGTAATAGAGCATCACTTCATGGAAAAAGTCAGATAGCGGTGTCTCCTGAATTTGCACCTGTGGAATACCCTCAATTTCGTTTTTAGGCACGAGATCCATGCCTTTCAGCTCTGCAACCACGATGTTGGCGTCGGCACGTGCAAACTCATGGAACGGCTTCAGCTTGGTTTCCAGCTCTGGATCGGATACGGCTGGCGTACCGTCTGCTCCTTTTACAGAGAGTGCGGTCGCTTCTTTTTTGGTCAGCACGACCTTGCCATCTTTCTTTTCAAAAGTCAGGTCAATGCGTGAAAGGTGTGTGCCATATTTGTCCGGCTCGGTGATCAACACGCCATTGATCTCTTCCTGTTTCACCAGCTTGTGCATGTGTCCGGCAAAAATAGCAGTCAATTCCGGTACAGCATTGGCGATGTCTGCTACACCCGTGCCAGGAATGCCGTTTTCATTCTCAATCCCCATATGCATGAGGCCAATCATGACATCTACTTTGCCTTCCAGTTCTTTTACTGCTTTTTTGGTTTCTTCTACTGGATTTTTGATTACCAGACCATCCAGGTGATCGGTTCCCTTTTCAAAGTCTGAAATCATTGGCGTATCCATTCCAATGACCCCGATTTTGACTCCTGCACGCTCAATAATCGTATAGGCTGGCAAGAAGCGCTCGCCATTTTCTTTGTAAATATTGCCCGCCAGTACCGGACCTTTATATTGACCGCTGATTTTGTCCAATATATCCAGTCCAAAGTTGAACTCATGATTGCCAAACGCCCAAGCATCATAGCCCATCTCATTCATCGCAACCATCATCGGCGACTCTGGCTGGTCGTTAAACAGCTCTGCGGAGTTGTCTTGAATAGAATCTCCCGCATCCAAGAGCACGGTGTTCGGATTCTCTTTGCGAATCTCTTTGATCATCGTGAATAGCTGCGTCAGGCTGCCATTTGGATTCGGACCATCCAGGGCGTAATCCCATGGCATGAACCTTCCGTGAATGTCAGAGGTACCCAGCAGCGTGATTTTGGTAGGTGCTTCTGCGGCTTTCGTCGACACTGGCGCCCCCATGATAGCACTGCCCAGTACCATTGCCGATAGGGCTATACTTGATAGAACTTTCCCCATACGTCTTGTTTTTTTCATTATTTCCCCTCTATTTCTCTAAATGTGTCAGTGACCTTACGATTCCTGATCGCAACATGTCCCCCTACGCTAAATAAGACATCCCCCTTTTCGTGCCATTAGTAAAAATTGGTTTGCTGTCTAACTATAGCAGTCATACTATCGGATAACTATTGTGAATTTTACATATGAACCTGTGATTGCTGGAATGGAAAAAAGCCGTGACTGCGAGAGTCACGGCTTTACTGCTGCATAGCTTTGCAAGCACTCTAGGAAGAGTTGGCCATACTTATCGAACTTGGACTCACCGACTCCCTTGATCCCCAGCATCGCTTGTTTATCCGTCGGGCACAGACTGCTCATTTCCTTTAGGGTGCTGTCATGGAAAATAACGTAGGGAGGAACACCTTCGCGCTGCGAGATTTCCTTGCGCAAGCTGCGTAATCGTTCGAACAGCTCGTCGTCCTCGGTCAGCTGTACTGGGCGGATGGCGATTTTTTGCATGACCCGCTCCTCACCCATAAGGACAGGCAACGCCCGCTCACCCAGCTTCACGATCGGATACTGGCTCTCCGTTACTTGTAGATACCCTTCTGCGATCAGGAGCTGGATCAGGTCTGCGATTTCCTTTTCCTTGTATTCCTTCATCAAGCCATACGTAGGCAGTTGATCAAAGCTGAACTGTGTTACCTTTTTATTCTTGGAGCCTTTGAGCACTTGCGCCACCAGCGCTGCACCGAAGCGCTCCTTCATCCGTTTGACGCAGGAAAAAATCTTCTGTGCCTCTAAAGTGATATCTGCCAGCTCCGTCTCATCCGTGCAGTTTCCACATTGTCCGCACTCTGCGGCGTCGGTTTCCCCAAAATACTGCACGATGTATTGCTGCAAACAGCGTGGAGTCCGGCAGTAGTCGATCATCGCGTACAGCTTTTTGTACTCGTGTTCTTTGCGCTCCTCCAGCAATTGGTTCTGCTCGATGAAAAAGGTCTGGGTCTGAATATCCTGGGGCTGGAACAAGAGAATGCATTCGCTCGGCTCTCCGTCGCGTCCGGCACGCCCCGCTTCCTGATAGTACGCTTCCAAATTCTTCGGCATGTTGTAATGAATGACGTAACGTACATTGGACTTGTCGATCCCCATCCCGAACGCATTGGTCGCAATCATCGTACGGACGTCATCGAATAGAAACGCCTCTTGATTGCGTGCGCGTTCCTCTTCTGACAGACCGGCATGGTATTTGGTTACTTCGAATCCGCGTTTTTGCAAATCAGCATGCAGCGCATCCACGTCTTTTCGCGTAGCCGCATAGATGATTCCGGCTTGCTGACGATTCGCGCGCAAATATTCCTGGATAAATGCTCGCCTGTTCTCTCCTTTTCGCACGGACAGAAGCAGATTGTCTCTGCCAAATCCGGTGATAAAGAGACGCTCGTCTCTCAAAGCTAGCTGTCTGCGGATGTCCTCCGTTACCTCTGGCGTCGCCGTCGCGGTCAGAGCAGCGACTACCGGGCGCTTTGGCAATGAGTGCAAGAAGCGCGTGATCTCTAGATAGCTCGGTCGAAAATCGTGACCCCATTGGGAGACACAATGCGCCTCGTCGACGGCAACGAACGAGATCGGCACATCTTGAATCAGGGATTGGAAAGCTTCGGATTCTAGACGCTCCGGTGCGATGTACAATAGCTTGTACTCTTTGCGCGCCGCCATCCTGAGCCGCTCACGCACTTCTCCATAATCCAGCGAGCTGTTGATCTGCGTAGCCGGAATCCCCATGCTGACCAGTACGTCTACCTGATCCTTCATCAAAGAAATGAGCGGGGAAATGACGATCGTCACCCCATCGAAGAGCATGGCGGGGACCTGGTAACAGATTGATTTTCCGCCACCGGTTGGCATGATGCCCAAGGTGTCATGTCCATCCAAGAGACTCTCGATGATTTTCTTTTGTCCATCCCGAAACGATTGGTAACCAAAATACTTTTGCAGGACTTCTTCCGCTTTATAGAGCAAAGAGAATTCACCTTCTCTTCCGAAATGTTTTATCAATGGTTATTTTCTAGTTTACTCATAGGTATTGAGACAAAACAAGGGGAAGTGCTGGATGATCAAACTGTAGTGGAGGAGAGGAAAAAGGAGAAAACGCTCCAGCTTCTTGGGTCCCCTGCTGTGGGACATCCTTGCCCGCCTCCATGTAAAAAGAGAAACCGCGTCCAAAGTAGTCAGTCTGAGAAGCATCTCAGAGGTGGACGCTTAAAAGCGTGTTTCGTTTTTTACATTACGGCTCGGTCGGCGACCCAAAGATCTTCGCTTTTTTCTCCTTTTTCCTCTACCAGCTTTTCTTTTCTCTTGTGCATTCTTTTGAAAGATATTCGTGAAGCGTTGCTACTAAAAAAGCACATCAAGGGTACTTTTTGTCTTGAATGAGGTGGACGCTAGTGAGCCTCGCTGATAAGTGTCTGTGGTTTCCTCGACTTCCACCAAAAGATAAGCCGGTATGACAGGTAAAACCCGTACCCTAGAGCGCCTCCTGTTGTGTTGAGCACGATATCATCGACGTCAAAGGTGCCCCAACTGGTCACGAGCTGGGTCACTTCCAAGCCTAAACTAAACAGAAACGAAAGGAACACGACTTTGACTAATGACCGGACCCTTTTTGCAAAAAGAAGTGGCAGCATAAAGCCTAGCGGCAAAAATGCGATCACATTTCCCGCTAGATTGACGAAACTGTGCCAGCTACCGGTTTCACGAATGGCAACTACATAGTTTTGAATTTCGTGGAAAGGTACCAGATTGCCTCGATTGCGCAACCGCTCCAGGACAATATTCGGATCGCGTATGCCTTGTTGCCAATGATGAAGCAGCAAGTCTATGTCCATGTGGCCGAACTTCAGAAGCAGAACCTTTATGACCATAAACAAATAAAGGGCGAAGATAGCGTATTTCAGTAAGACCAGCATCACTGTGGATACGTATTGGTTTCTCCCGTTATTCAATGTCAAACCCCATTTCCATCAGCTTCTTGGTCTCCAAAAAGCGGGCTTCGTCGCTTTCTGCGCCCATAACGACAGCGATCAGACGCTTGTCTCCTCGTTTCGCCGTTCCTGTAAAGCAATAGCCAGCTTCGTCCGTAAAACCTGTTTTTAACCCGTCCAGCCCCTCTACCCGCATCGTTTGGTCACCGGCTTGCAGCATTACATTCGTGTTTTGCACCTTTTCTTTGGTAGAAGACAATCGCACATACGGCTTAGCTGTTAAGCTCACGATGTCAGGAAAATCGTTGATTAAATGATAGGCGAGCATTCCTGCCTCTCGGGCAGTCATCTGATTTTGCCCATAGTCATAAGCGAGGCCCGTCGCATTTACAAAAAGTGATGACTTCAGGTTGAGTTCCGCTGCCTTTAGATTCATCTGCTCAGCGAATGCAGAGGTGCTGCCTGCCAAGTATTCCCCGATTGCCACAGCAGCATTGTTCGCAGAACCGATTGCCATCGCCTCATACAAGTCCCTGAGCGGGTACGTTTTTCCTTCGACGAGGTTCACTTTGGCTCCCCCCGCTGCACTGGCATTCCCGGAGACGGGAATCTCGTCTGTCCAATCCACTCTCTGCTCCTTGATCGCTTCCAGGAGCACATATTCCGTCATCATTTTTGACATGCTTGCCACCGGATAAGGCGCATCCGCATTTTGGCTATACATTACTTCACCCGTTTGGCCATCGAGCAGAATTGCTGCCCGTGCATCGAGGTTTATGTCCTTCTTTTCCGTTTTGATTAGCAGTTGTCCATCCGCCAAGTCAGCCTCCACTGGAATTTCATTACGAAAAAATGCAAAACCAACGACGGAAGCCAGCAAGAGCAGCAGCAGTGTTCCCCTTTTCATAAAAACAAGCCCTCCCATACCTACATGAACACAGATCTTTCCTTCATGTCGTAAGGATAGACTTATGGAATAAACAAAACCAAAATGAAAGGTAAAGAAAAAGTAAAGGATTTATGAAATGGGTGAGAAATGGAGCGGCAGCCATACCGTGAAGGTCGTCCACTCATTCGTGCTCTCGGCAGAAATACTGCCCTGATGAAGGTCGATAATGCTTTTGGCAATGGCAAGTCCGAGTCCAGAGCCCCCTGTCTCTTGGGACCGCGATGTTTCTACCCGATAAAAACGTTCAAACAAATTGGGCAAAGAAGCTTCTGGTATCGGCGCACCGTTGTTTGCTACCGAAAAAGCCACACCTTGCTCGTGATGAAACACGCGAACAACAATGGTAGAGCCATCCCGGCCGTATTTGATGGCATTGGAAATGAGATTCTCCAACACGCGAACGAGCTTGTCTGTATCTCCTACCATTTCAATTTTCTGATCCGGCGTTTCTACCCGCATACTTAGTCCCACTTCATGGGCAGCTACGCGAAAGCCTACACAGACTTGTTCCACTAATTCAACCAAGTCAAAACTGGTGCGGATCAAATTCGCCCCGCGATTTCGTACCTTGGTGTATTCAAACAGGTCACTGACCAACACATTCATCTGCTTGGCCTTTTCGTATGCGATATGCGTGTATTGCTTCATTTGCTCCTCATTACGGTATTTGTTTTGTTCAATCAATCCCAAATAACCGATGATGGAGGTCAACGGCGTTCGCAAATCGTGGGAAACATTGGTGACCAGCTCATCTTTGGACTGCTCCAGCCGACGCTCTTCTTCCATCGCATCCAGCGTGCTTTTGACCAGTGCATGGATGCTATCGACAACATTTCCAAGACTGCCAGTGGGGCGAATGGAGATTTTGTGGTTAAAATTCCCTTTTGCGATGTAATGCAGCTCGGATATAATCTGCTCCATCTGCTTTTGCTCCATATATTTGCGGATGCGTACGAAGGTCCACGCCGTAAACAAGCCGGTAGCGAGCAAGATGATCGGTATTTTAAAAGAATCTGTTCCGAAGTTGCGCCTGAGTAGCCAGACATAATTTCTGATTTCCGGGATGTTGTACAAATAATTGTTGGCGAGAAAGGCTGCTGTTTGAAAGACAGCATAAAAGATCAGCAGGCTCAGCAATAGGTCGAGCAGGATGCGCAGGAAATCCTTTGCCTTAAGCTTCAATTTTGTAGCCTACCCCCCAGACCGTTTGAATCACCTTTTCCCCGCTCGTCGCTTTCTCCAGCTTTTCTCGGAGATTGCTGATATGCACCATCACGGTCTTGTAGGATACGTAATTCTCCATTTTCCAGCAGCGGTCAAAAATCTCTTCGGAGCTGAAGACTCGATTCGGGTGGCTCGCCAAGAGGAACAGGACGGAAAACTCGAGCGCGGTCAATTTAATCGGAATGCCTTCCTTGGTTTGGACGACATGACTTCGCTTGTCAATGATGAGCGGACCAGCCTCAATCACATCTTCCTGCTTATGCTTGTGACTGTAATTGGCCCTGCGCAAAAGAGATTTGACCCGGGCAATCACTTCGAGTGGGTTAAACGGTTTCACTACGTAGTCGTCTGCGCCTGTCATCAGTCCCATGATTTTGTCCATGTCGTTCGTCTTGGCGCTCGCCATCAAGATGGGAATCTGCGAGTTTTTCCGTACTCGTTTGGTTACCTCGATACCATCCAGATTGGGCATCATCACATCCAAAATGACGAGATCCATCTCTTTTTGCGCCAGCTTTTCCAGTGCTTCCAAGCCGTCAAATGCCTTCTCGACCTCATAGCCCTCGTTGCCCAAATATATTGCCAAAAGATCCACAATTTCTTTATCATCATCCACGATCAGAATCCTCATCTCCGTCACCTCCGAAGCGTATTGTTTGTAGCCTCACTATAGCAAATAATCCTAAAGAAAGTTTAAAGAGGTATATATTGCTTTGCTCCTTTGGGATTAACAGAAAATAGATAAATCCTGCATATGCAAAGGAGCGACAACCCCACCCTCGTTTGTATATGCAGGATTTAATTATCCTTACATGAAACTACCTAGTATGAACTTACTTCATTGAATTCCTCATCGTAAGCAATCACTTTACTGAAAGTTCGCACACCGAGTTTAACATCAAAATAGGATTTATAGTCATCAATCATAATTACTGAAGATTCATTACTTGGATACGTTATTTCGATTGATTTTATTCGTTCATCATTAACTATTCCACTTATTATGTGGAAATTTGTTGCTGAATTTGGTATGTCACCAACTACTTGTAATTTAGTAAATGGAGCCTTTACATCCATTTCTAATGTCTCCATATTAATTATATCCCAGACACCATTGTTTTCTTTTGCATATATTGAACCTTCATATTCAGTTCCGTTTGTCCTAAATATAATTTGACCAAAAGTATTGTCTTCAATATGTAATAGCTTTGTTACCTTAAAATCTTCAATTTTGACACCGAATTTCTCATTAATTTTTTGATTTATTATGGAAACCAGATTTTTTTCTGTACTTTCAAAAACAATTGACTCTGTCTTTCTTTCTATTGCGTTATCTTGGCATCCTATCAAAAAAATAAACAGAACCACTAAGCATATGTTACTTATTCTCATTCGATTAGATATCCTCCTTAAAATAAAAGTGGGGTTGTCCCCCACTCTTATTTGTAAGTTGCAGCAAACATGTAACAAATGCCTGGTCCCTCGACTTCACTAATTGAGAATTGCTTCCAGCTTGCTTTGGCACCTGCATTGATAGACAATCCTAAATATGCAGCAGAGAAAGATTGAGATACGGTAGCCTTTGCCGGTTTGTAAGATTGGATGTAATTTGAAATTCCCTTAGCGTAAGTAAACGCGTTAACAACAGGTTCCTCTACAACCTCAACTATGCCATAACCTGCTGCCGAGCCTTGTGTTGCTGATGTATTTGTACTCACAGCATCATCCATTATATCACCAGGTGTATTATTGTTATTCAAGTAAAAATGATGGGCAATTCCTACCTTTGAAATATTTGAGTTTTGTCTAAACTCCCAAGTTGTGCCACTACTATAGTTTCCTGATTTGTCTGGGGTTGTTAATGTATCAATATACGTGGTGCCATTCCATGGACCAGCTTTATGAGGTCTTAATTCAGCTAAAGCAAGATTTTTAGTTAGTTCCTTGGCCCTTTCAGGATCTACTTCGGAAGTATTAAAGTTCACTTTAAAAATGGTACCATCAGAAAATTGAACTTCATACTGGTCTTTTAAATTTCCCTTTTTTCGATCTTTATCAATTTTTTTCTGGACTTCACTCATCCTCTCTTGTTGCTTTGCTAGTGCTATTAATTCTTTTTTCCACGCTAATTTGTCTAAATTGCGTATTTTTTCTTTGTACTCACGCGGGTGGGAGTTTACATATTCATCACTTAAGTCCTCAACTTCATTTTCTTTTAGAGAAAACTCAACGCCTTTTTCCTCCATGTTTTTTACAAGCTCATTCACATAGGCATAGTGGTCGGCATCTTCATTAAAAAATCCTTCTGCCATTCATTCACTTTTTACTGAAGTAAACCTTTTTGATTGCTTTAGATTGTCATGATCAGTTGCAAGAGCTGAGACTGGGGCAGTAGCGGAAACAATTACAGCAGAGAGTAGCACAAACAAAGCTTTTTTCACGGATACATCTCCTTGGTTTTTGTATTTTCTACTATATATTACCAAATATGTAAACAATGCGTCGGTTAATACATTGTATAATATTGTAAAATGGTAATAAATTACTATGTTCATGGGTGGTCTTATTCTTCTGGCAATACTATTTGACCTATGTTTTCCCACCGGAAGTAGCTTCCTTCAGTGACAATGCAGAAGATAAGTATTAGATTAATTCCAAAGTAGCACGTATTCTATCATCCTTAGAATTTTTATACTTTCCGATAGTATAAACAAAACCGATGGCATGGAGACCATCGGCTGGTAGGAAAGGCGGCTGCTATACATCTGCGGATCGCTACACTTCTTATTCTTTCGGATGAATCATTTGCTCGGGGCGAACTACCTGGTCAAATTGCTCTTCTGTAAGCAGGTTGCTACGGATCGCGGCTTCCTTGAGCGTAATGCCTTCCTTGTGGGCGAGCTTGGCTACTGCAGCCGCATTTTCGTAGCCGATATGCGGATTGAGTGCAGTGACCAGCATCAGGGAGTTGTTCAGGTTTTCCTTGATGACGGACAGGTTTGGCTCAATTCCAATGGCGCAGTGGTCGTTAAAGGATTTCATCGCATCTGCAAGCAGTCTTGCCGATTGCAGGAAGTTGTAGATGATGACGGGCTTGAACACGTTCAGTTCAAAGTTCCCTTGGCTCGCCGCAAACCCGATCGTCGCATCATTGCCCATTACCTGGCAGGCGACCATGGTCATGGCTTCACTTTGCGTTGGATTTACTTTTCCAGGCATGATCGAGCTCCCTGGTTCATTTGCAGGAATGACAATCTCTCCGATGCCGCAGCGCGGACCGCTTGCCAGCCATCTCACATCATTGGCAATCTTCATCAAATCTGCTGCCAGTGCCTTCAAAGTGCCATGAACATGTACCAGCTCATCATGGCTCGTCAGCGCGTGGAACTTGTTTTGTGCAGTCACGAATTTCTTATTTGTTGCCTGGCTGATTTCTTCTGCCACCATCTCTCCAAAGCGAGGATGTGCATTGATGCCGGTTCCGACTGCTGTACCGCCAATAGCCAGCTCACGCAAGTATTCACTGCTTTCCTTGATCATTTTCTCCGTTTTTTCCAGCATCCGTGTCCAGCCGCTGATTTCCTGTCCAAGCGTCAGCGGAGTCGCGTCCTGGAGATGAGTCCGGCCGATCTTGATGATCTCCATGTAGGCGTCGCTCTTTTGTCGCAAGGTTTGCTGAAGCATGTGCAGAGCAGGCAGTACTTGGTCCTCAATCGCCACAAGACCTGCCATGTGCATGGCTGTGGGGAACGTATCGTTGGAGCTTTGCGATTTATTCACGTCATCGTTGGCATGAATTCGCGCCGCGCTGCCTTTTTGCTCGAGCAATTGGTTGGCTCGATGGGAAATGACCTCGTTTACATTCATGTTGGACTGAGTACCGCTGCCAGTTTGCCAAACGACAAGTGGGAAATGCTCATTCCATTTGCTCTCAATCACTTCGTCCGAAGCTGCCACGATCGCTTCAGCCTTCTCGGCATCCAGCTTACCCAGCTTTTGATTGGCGCGTGCAGCACTTTTCTTCAGGATGGCAAACATGCGAATCACCGTGAGCGGCATCTTTTCTTCGCCAATCTCAAAGTTTTGGAAGCTGCGCTGCGTCTGCGCCCCCCATAATTTATCCGCTGGGACTTTCATTTCCCCCAAAGTGTCCTTCTCGATTCTGAATTCCATGACCGCATCCTCCTTAAACGTAGGGTAGCTGCCTCGCTTTGTGACAGGCTTCATTCACAGGTCCTCCACCGGGTACTTGTTGAATTCCTTCTTTATCATGTCCACCTTTTCCCTTTTCAGGATGAAAACTGCAAGGAATCAATCCTTCAATAAAATGATAATGATTTTCATTGTTATTATCAAGCCAGAAGACTGCGCAAAGTGCAAAAAGACCGAAACGCCTTTCTTCTTGGCTCATTTCGGTCTTTTGGCTCTCTTTTACCTGCTTTCTACTTCTACGGAAATGACATGATCTACTTCTTTTAACAGGGTATAAATATCGGTGGTATACGTTTCTTCAGACGCGCTTATCATCATCTCCAGCTTTTGCTGATGGTTTTCCACGTCTTTTACTTTTACCCGTTTCACTTGCATATCCAAGTGCTTAATCTGTTTGAACACGTCATCGAGATTGCTGCCGCCCTGCACCACAATTTTGATCGACAAATCGCGTTGACGCAAGGAACTGGGACCTACCCACCTCAAAATCCAAGGAAACAGATTGATCGCCAGGATGATCAGGATCGTCGCAGTGACCGCTTCAAAATAAAACCCAGCCCCTACTGCAATGCCCAGCCCAGACGCCGCCCATACCATGGAAGCAGTGGTCAAGCCGGAAATTACATCATTGCTTCGCCGCAAAATCACACCTGCTCCGAGGAAACCGACACCACTTACAATTTGGGCTGCCAAGCGCAGTGGGTCCATATTGGTATGTCCGGGCAAGGAGAAGCGATGGACAGATTCGATAGAAACGATCGTAATCAGGCAGCTTGCTACAGAAATGACCATGCTTGTCTTTACGCCAAGCGGCTTATGCTTTAACTGTCGGTCCATTCCGATCAACAACCCTAAAAACATAGCGACACCCAGCTTCACCAAAAAATCATACGCCATTGATTTCTCCTCCCTTCTTCATCTTCATGTTAGCTTTTCTTCCATCAACTATTATAGAAAGTATATACGCTCTCCTCTAAAAATAGGAGAGAAATTTTTAGATACAGGCAAAAAGATAGGCTTTCGCCGTCTAAAAAGCATCTTTGCTTATTGTAAGCACCCCATTCCTTCTTCATGCAAAAAGCGGAAAACCCCTCTCACCAGGGATTTTCCGCATAGCCTTTGGTTTTTACTTCGATTTCTACTACGAATGGGCTCTCACCATTCGGTTTTGCAAGGAGAGCAGACGACCAAACAAGAAGATCGCCCCTGCTGCCAAACCGGTGATCAAGCCAATCCAGTAGCCGAAAGCCGCCAGAGAAGTGAATTTCGCAAGCACATAACCCAGCGGCAGACCAATTACCCAGTAGGAAACGAGCGCAACGATAAAAGTGATGGTTACATCCTTATACCCGCGCAAAACACCTTGGATCGGCGCAGCCACCGCATCGGAGATCAGGAAGAGGATCGAATACATCAGGAAATGCTGGGCAAGCTCCAATACTTCCAGGTCTGTGGTATAAAATCCAGCTACCTGCTTATTAAACACCAACAATCCCAAGCCGAACAAAAGCGCCAAGACCAGGGCGATTCCTATTCCCAAATAGCTGTATTGGCGAGCGTCGCGGAATCGCTTGGCACCTACCTCAAAACCGACCACAATCGTCAAGGCCATCGAAATACTGAGCGGTACCATATAAATAAACGACGCAAAGTTCATCGCCGCCTGGTGAGCAGCAATCGTAACGGTGCTGTACTCACTCATGAAGAGCGTCACCGCAGCAAAAATACTCACTTCAAAAAAGATCGAGAATCCGATAGGCAGTCCCAGCTTGAGCAGCTCTTTCCAAGCGGCAAAAGAGACGCGGTAAAACTTGGTAAACACCCCGAGCTCTACGAATGGATGCACACGCTGTACGACATACAAGCTGATCAATAATATGCACCAGTACGTAATCGCAGAAGCGTAGCCTGCTCCAATACCGCCAAGGCGGGGCAATCCGAAATGGCCAAAAATAAATGCATAGTTGAGCAAGACATTGATCGGCAGGGAAAACAAGGTAATGATCATCGTCACCCGAGTCTCGCCCAGCGCATCAATAAAGCAGCGGATCACCGTATAAAGAAACAACGGAATGATTCCAATCGCAATCGCGTGCAAAAAGCCGATGGCAATCTCGCGCACTTCCGGTTCCAGCTGCATCATGTTCAGAACAGGGTTCAAAGCCAAAGCTCCGAAAAGGATAACGGCAATAGAAATGGCGATACCAACATACAACGCTTGAATGATCGTAAAAGGAACTTGATCTCTACGCTGCGCTCCAAGCATCTGGGCTACCATTGGTGTTACTGCCATTAAAATCCCAGTCAGTCCAGACTGTACAGGTACCCATAAACTAGACCCGATTGCCACTCCCGCTAAATCTGTCGGACTGGCGTGCCCAGACATGATCGTATCAAAAAATGTCATGGAAAAAAGAGCTAGCTGCGATATGAGAATGGGAAGTAAGACAGTAAGAAACTGGCGCCACTTCTCTTTTAATGATTTGGTTTCGTTCATTTTTTTACTTCCTTACGCTTTGTGACTTGGAACATACGAAATAATAATATAGCAAAAGCAGGGGGAATTCAGCAAAAAGAAAGAATTTGGAAAAATCGAATATGGTGTGGGCTGTAGGGGAGGAGAGGAAAAAGAGGAAAACGCTCCAGATTCTTGGGTCCCCTGCTGAGGGGTCATTCCTGTACGTCTCCATGAAAAAAGAGAAACCGCGTCCAAAGTAGCCGGTCAGGGAGCTTCTCAGAGGTGGACGCTTAAAATCGTGTTTCTCTTTTTCCATTCCGCCTCGGCTGGTCCCCAAAGATCTTCGCTTTTTTCCCCTTTTTCCTCTCACCAGCCTTAGATATATTCCGTTTGGGTGTGAGGGCGTCACGGGAAGAAAAAATATGAAAAGAACCCGGGATTTTTCTCCCGGGTTCTACCCGTTTCACTTGCCTACATCTTCACTTTTCCACTTCTTCACTTTTTCTACATCAACAGCAAAGGCACTACTTTTCCTGCATTTACATCAATCAAGCCTAGGTCAGTGATTTTCAAAGCAGGGCTGACCGGCAGGGAGTGTGTGCTGATGGACATGATCGGGTTGTAGTGATCGTAGCCGAGAGATTCCATCGCTCTGCGCAATTGTTCTACTTCTTTTGCCGTTTTTTCGAGTGGTTCCTCTGTCAGGATGCCGCCTACCGGCAAGTGGAGGCTGGCAATTACTTTTCCGTCGCAGGCAACGTAAAAGCCGCCTTGGTTGCGGATGACTTCATTGGCTGCGATCATCATGTCATGTGGATTGTGACCGACGACCAAGAGATTGTGATTGTCATGCGAGTAGCTCGTTGCGACGGCTCCACGCTTGATCGTATCTCCGCTGATCAGCCCGTAGCCGCGATTGCCATTTTTTCCATAGCGTTCGATAACCGTGATCAACCCATACGGGCTTTCTTCCCAGCATAGCTGTCCTTCTTTTACTTCTACAATGCCTCGATGGTCTTCTGTGAAGGTCGAGCCGTTCTGCACCAGCATGACTCGGCACGGATAACGGTTGTCAGGCGCATCCACGGTTACCCGGAAATCCTCTTCGGATAAAGGCGAGAGCTGAATGCTTTCATAAAAATGAGCCGGGAACTGCTTTGGCTTCACTACTTGACGGTATTCCTCGCCCGCGTCGAAAGCTTTCTTTCCGTTCTTGTACACCTGCTCGATCGTCAGCTCAGAGAGATCGGACACCAGCATGAAATCAGCTATCTTGCCCGGCGCAATTGCTCCGCGGTCTGTCATCTGCATCCGTCTGGCTGGCGTAAACGTACTGGCATAGATCGCCCGCTCCGGCTGCATCCCCATTTGAATCGCCTTTTTCACAATATGGTTGAGATGGCCGCGATTGTAGAGGGAATCGGTCATCACGTCATCTGTCACAAAGCAGAAATGCTCTGAAACATCTTCGTTGATCAAATAGTTCATGACTTCTTCGGTCATCGACTTTTCCTGAATCTCAAGGAACATGCCCGCTGCGATTCTCGCTTCCATGCCTTCCAGCGTTTGATGCGTATGGTCAGAGTCGACCCCCGCGTAAATCACGCGATGCAAATCAAGATCGAGCAGCTTCGGGCAATGTCCCTCAATGACAAGCTTTGGATACTCTTTGCGAATATGCTCCAGAATCTGATTGGTCTTGCAATCCGGATCCTTGATGATATCCACATAGTTCATGATTTCGCCCAGGCAAATGATTTCTTCTGCGCGAAGCAGCTCGTCCATATCGGGAATCTCGACAGAGCCACCGGTGGTTTCCATAGATGTCGCAGGTACCGAGCTTGGGATCGCGTACTTCATATCAACGACACAGTCACGACTGGCGCGGATCATTTCCTTGATCCCCTCGATACCGAATACATTGGCCATCTCGTGCGGCTCTGGCACGATGGTCGTCACTCCGTTTTGGATTAAGCCATAGGAAAACGTCTCTGGCGTCACCATCGTGCTCTCGATATGCAGATGGATGTCTACCAAACCGGGAATCATGTAGCGCCCGTTTCCCGCTAGCAGCTCGTCAGCTTCGAATGTCTCGGTATCACGCTTCCCAATATATAGGAATCTCCCGTCCAGAACAGCTACGTTTCCCCTGATAAACTTTTTAAAATAGCTGTTGTAGACCTGAACGTCTTGAATCAACAAATCGACTTTCACGAAAAACCCTCCTGTCTTTAGTCCACCAGTACCACTTTGTCTTTTGGAAATAGCAGATTGACTTTTTGGCCGCTCTTGTAGGGGGTCTCCATCTCCTGATTGACCGTGAAATCGCCCAAATCGGTCTCAACGACATATTGATAGCTGCGTCCCAGGAACGTGCTGACTTTTACACTGCCTTTTAGCTGGTTCATGCCCTGATCGACAACCTCTTCTGTCGTTACCAGCAGATCGTCTGGCCGCATCGCGCATTTTTTCCCGGACGGATTTGCCGTACCCGGGTTTTTAGCCGCAACAAAGTGATGGTCACCAACGCGGAGGCCGATCTCCCCGTTCTGCTCTGTCCGCTCACCAAATTCAATGAAATTGGTAAAACCGATAAAACGCGCGATGAATTCTGTTTTCGGGTATTTGAAAATCGTTGCGGGATCATCCAGCTGTTCAATAATTCCCTTGTTCATAATGGCTACCTGATCGGAGATAGAGAAGCACTCCTCCTGATCGTGGGACACGTATACAGTGGTAATGCCCAGCTCCTGCTGAATACGGCGAATTTCGACGCGCATATTGATCCGCAGGTTGGCATCCAGATTACTCAAAGGCTCATCGAACAAAAGCAGGTCAGGCTGAATCACCAATGCCCGCGCAATCGCCACACGTTGTCTTTGTCCGCCGGAAAGTTCTTTGGGAAACCTCTTTTCAAATCCGCCCAGACTCACGACGTCCAGAATTTGATGCACGCGCTTTTTTACTTCCGTCTCGTCTGCCTTGCGCAGCCGCAGGCCAAACGCCACGTTATCAAACACGGAAAGATGAGGAAACAGCGCATAGCTTTGGAACACAAATCCGAAATTCCGTTTATTGACCGGAACACGCGTATAATCCTTGCCGTCAAACAAGAAGCGTCCATCCTTTGCTTCCAGAAAACCAGCGATCAGACGCAGTGTCGTCGTTTTCCCGCAACCGCTCGGCCCTAAAAGGGAAATGAGCTGTCCCTTTTCGATATTCAAATTGAAGTTTTTCAAAATGTACTGATTGTCATAGGCAACCGATACGTTTTCCAGCGTGAGCAATGCCATGGTTTGATGCCTCCGTTATCGTTTAGTAAAGTAGGAAAGCCCCATCAGACGTTCAATGATGAACATGAGAATAGCCGTAATGATCATGAGCAGCACCGAAATGGCAGCGATTGTAGGGTCGAAGTTGTTTTCCACATACGTTAGCATCTGGATCGGCAGTGTACTTACCCCCGGCCCTGTCATGAAAACAGAGATGTCTACGTTATTGAACGACTCCAGAAAAGCAATCAGAATAGCAGCGATGATGCCGGATCGAATGTTGGGCAACACCACCTTGAAGAATGTTGCCAAACGGCCAGCGCCGAGACTAAGCGCTGCTTCCTCGATCGCGAAGTCGAAGTTGGACAGGCTGGATGCTACGACCCGAATGATAAAAGGCAGCATCAGAACGGTATGGCCAACCAACAGACCCGCGTAAATTGGCAAATGATACACGACAATCACATACTTGAGCATCGCAAAGCCCATTACAATCCCCGGGATCAGTACGGGTGAAATAAAGATCGCATTGAGCGCTGCCTTCCCTTTGAACGAAAATCTGCTTAGCGCATAGGCAGCCGGAATTCCCAAAGCGAGCGCCAGGAGGTTGCCAATCAACGAAACAAACATGGATGTTTTAAATGTAGTTAAAAACATTTCCACTTTAAAAATGTTTTCGTACCATCGCCAGGAAAAACCCTCCGGAGGGAATTTCAAAACGGTACCTGGCTCAAATGATGTAAACGATATGATAATGAGCGGCCCTAGCAAAAACAGAAATACGAGAAGCGTAAACAGGGCCAACCCGCGATTTTTCTCCTGCATAGCTTCTACCCCTTCGGATTTAATTTCGTAGCCAATTTGTTCATCACATAGATCACCACAAAAGTAATCACAATCATAATCGTGGCAATAACCGAGGCCATGTACCAGTCATTGAGCGTGATCGCATTTTGATAAAGAAACGTCGAAATCACCCGCTGTTTACCACCCAGAAGGGCAGGCGTCGTGTAGGCAGTCAAGCTGCCCACGAAAACGAGGATGCTGCCGATGATCAGGCCTGGAACACTCAGCGGCACAATGACTTTGCGAAACGCCGTAAACTTGGACGCTCCCAGACTTTCTGCAGCCTTGATCAAATCCGGATCAATGTTTTCCATCACGCCAACCAGTGTAATAATGATCAACGGCAGGAACAAATGGATCAAACCGATCATCATCGCGGTCGGGGTATACAATATTTCCAATGGCTTTTCAATCAATCCCATTGAAATCAGGGAGCTGTTTAAAAGCCCTTTTTTTCCAAGAATAATCATCCAACTGAATGAACGAACGACAGAACTGGTCAACAGTGGAAAAATCGCTAAAGCGAGCAGGATGCCTTTTTTACGCGGCCCCAGCTTTGAAATGTAATAAGCGGCAGGAAACCCGAGCAAGATACAAGCAATGGTAGTCACCAGGCTCACTTGCAGCGTGGTCAGCAAAATCTTCATAAAATACTTGTCGGTAAGAAACTGGAGGTATCCTTGCAAAGTAAAGCTACCTTCTTTATAGAAGGTGGACGCAATGGTGAGCACGATCGGGATGACCATGAACAACGTCAAAAACAACACGCCAGGCAGCAATAATAGATAAAGACCCTTTTTTTTCATTCCATTAACTCCTGTTCACGGTATCGTCAGGCTTTCAACGCACGGATAAAACGCACAAAGAATGCATCGGCATCCACGTCCAGACAGACATTCATGTTTGGTTCTTTCTTCAACCGGTTTTGAAAATCACAGACCGTTTGTCCGTCACATAATTCGCTTCTGGTCTCGATATCGACATACAGCTTTTTCGTCGTCACCAGGTCTTTGGACAACGCCACTCCTACAGCCAAAGGATCGTGCATCGCGCAAGCCCGTACACCATTTCGCTCAAAGTAGCGCTGTAAATAATCTGAGGTGCTTTGTTTCACGTAACGTCCAATCGATGTATCGCCAAGCTCGCGAATATGCTCTTCGTTCAGCAGTACTTTTCGCGTAACATCCAATCCAACCAGTGTTAATTCAGGAAACCCGGCATGAAACACAACCTTGGCCGCCTCTGGATCTACATACATGTTGTACTCGGCTACCGGGGTCACATTTCCATGCTCCTTGACGACGCCACCCATAAAAATGACTTCTTTTACGAGCGAGGCGAGCTCTGGGCACTTTTTAACAGCCAGCGCCAAATTGGTCAAAGGACCTGTCATGACAAGTGTCACTTGCCCAGGCTGATTTCGCACTTGTTCAATGATAAAATCTGGTGCAAAGCCTATTGACGGCTTGGTGCTGATTTCCACGTTGCGCAGTGCGCCACCCAATCCATCCTCGCCATGGACGCTGTGCTCGAAAAAAACAGGACGGAGCAGCGGCTGTGGCGCTCCGGAAATGACCGGAATCTGCTCTCCCATTTGCAGCAAATCTAGAATCTTGCACGTATTCTCAGTAGCTTTCCCCAGCGAGACATTTCCATTGACTGTCGTGATTCCGACGAGATCAAACTGGCCGCTTTTCACTGCAAGCATGATCCCAAGGGCGTCATCAATACCGGTATCCACATCAAGAATGATTTTTTGCTTCAAGTGTGGGCCTCCTTTTCGTTTGTATCACGGAAAAAAACAAGGGTATAAATCAAACACTTATACCCTTGTCCGATTGAAGCTAGTTTATTGAGTGATTTCACGGTTCCAACGATCAATCCATGCTTTGGAATGCTCATTGACGAATTTCATATCCAGCTTTTGCAGCTTGTTGATTGTCTCTTCGCCATAAGTCACACCTTTTGCTTCCTCATCGGTAAGCTTAACAGCGGTATTTACTGGAGAGTCTACTTTTGCTTTAGCGGCTTTTTCTTGAACTTCCTTGCTCAATTGATAGTTGATGAAGTCCTCTGCCAGCTCTTTGTTTTTGCTACCTTTTACGATATTCACGGTGTTCATTACAGCATATCCACCACTTGTCGGCGCTACAAACTTCGCTTCAGGAATTGCAGCCTGAATATCCTTGAAGTACATTTCCATGATCGGTCCAACTGCAATTTCTTCTTGGCTAAACATGTTTACATACTCGGATGTTTTGTCGTAGTACTTGACTACACTCTTGTTGGCTTCTTTCATTTTGGCAAAAGCCTGGTCTTCGTTGAATTCCATGCTGCCCGCTACTTTCGATGCAGTGTCGAGAATCATCGGGCCAGTCGTAGAGGTGATGCTTGGCAGCGTGAGCTTTCCTGCCAGCTCTGGATTCCACAGATCGCTCCAGTCTTTGATCTCGGTTTTGACGAGCTTCGGATTATAGGCAATCCCGAATTGTCCGATCGTATAGGCAGGGCCGTAGTCTTCACCCAATGGAGCTTTGGCGATATCGTAGATTTCATTCAGGTTCGGAATGCGGCTGCGGTCGATTTTCTCAAATACGCCATTGTCGATACCTTGCTGTGCATAATAATCGGAAAGATAAACCAGATCGACGTCAGAGCTGCCTTGGCGGATTTTATTGAGGCGCTCTGCGTTGTTCCCGATTTCCAGAACAATTTTGACGTTATGCTCTTTTTCAAACGGTTCATATACTTCTTTGCGGAAGAAGTCTTCGGAAAAACCCCATGTCGAGATAACCAGCTTTGTCGGTTCACCCTTGGCTTGCCCACCAGCAGCGCCTTGTTGCGGTTGTTCACTGCTGCCACATCCTGCAAGTGCGAGCGTTAGTGCAGAAAAGGAAAGGATTCCTTTAAGTAATTTTTTCATTTTGATAGTCCTCCATATCAAGTATCGTCGCGCCTTATCCTTCCATTTGTTAGGATTCAACGACTTTCTTTTTTTATGCAGCCTGCAACCTTTGATAAACCCCCTACTGTTCCACTCTTTGCCCTTATCTATTCATCAACCACACCCTTCAAAAAGGAAATATTTGTTAAATAAAAAAAGGAAAAGTACCCTTGATTAGAATCGTTCATTCTAAACAAGAGCACTTTTCCTCGTAAACAAAGAGAAGCGACACCCGTTTTGCCAAAAGCTCATGGTCTTCCCTTAAGATAGATCAAAAGAGAAAATCCAAATTGCTTTGGTCAGGTATTCAGTTCTGATTCCACTAAAATAACATTCGTAATCGCAAGCTGTGTAGCAGCGTCGTAATCTCTCAAGACAGCTTCAATGTTCAGACCCATTTCCTCTTCCAATCGTTCCCGAAGCTTTCTCTTATATAGAAGCGACATTCGGAAGTCGACCTCGAGCTTGAGGGCTGGGGCCTCACCCTCCAACGCAGCAGAGCGTGGAGAACGGCGATGCTTGGCATAGAAGGTAATCATCTGATTCTCAATCGTTACTCTCAGTAAAGTCGTTCCAAACCCGAACAACTCTTTCGCTATCTCATTATAAATCGCAGACAGCTTTTTTCTGAATTCATTCGTATCCAATAGTGTCATGACATCACCTGTGAGAGCATATATCAGGTTTGTTTTTTCCCATTATACATATGATCTCGTCCTCAATCAAGTTATCATTCGTATTTTGACCAATTTAATCATTTTCACTGAAGTTAATTATTTTCTAAAAACATTTGACAGGTTTAAAAACGCGGGATATAATCCAACTATCCTAATCAGGATTTATATTTTTCAACTGAATAAAGCGTTCTCTTATAAAGAGAGGTGGAGGGACTGGCCCTATGATACCTCGGCAACCTATCTAAATAGATATGGTGCCAATTCCAGCGGAAAACATTCCGGAAGATAAGAGAGGTATCCTACAACTGTTTAATAATGACGGTTTAACCTCTTCTATTCTCGGAAGAGGTTTTTATTTTTTCCTTTCGTTTTCACTTTTCAAAATAGATATAAACATTATGGAATGGGGAGAAATTCAAATGAAAAAAACAGGTTTATTACTCACTACACTGCTGCTTGCTGCCTCGCTGGTTACCGCTTGCGGAGGTAAACAGGAAGCCGCCCAGACGCCAGCTTCTGGCGCTGCTGAGCAAACAAGCGTCAAGGTAGGCGTTACTGGCGGTCCACACGAAGAAATTTTGAACAAAGTAAAAGAAGTCGCAAAAACACAAGGTCTCGATGTGGAAGTTGTCGTCTTCAACGACTACGTGCAGCCTAATCAAGCTCTTGATAAAGGCAACCTGGACATAAACAGCTTTCAAACGATCCCTTTCCTGGACAAGTTTAATCAAGATCACAAAACCAATCTGACGATTATCGGAAAAACCGTGACTTACCCAATGGGTCTCTACTCCACTAAGCATAAGAAAGTAGAAGAGATTCCAGACGGCGGCGTTGTCGGTATCCAAAACGATCCATCCAACCGCGCACGCGCCCTGCAGCTCTATCAGGCGGCAGGATTGATCAAACTCAAAGATGGCGCAGGCGACAATGCGACTCCATTGGACATCGTAGAAAATCCGAAGAACCTGAAATTCAAAGAGCTCGAAGCAGCATTCCTGGCGCGTTCCCTGAACAACGTAGAAGCAGCGAGCATCAACACCAACTTTGCGATGGAAGCAGGCTACTCCCCTAAAAAGGATGCCATTTTTGCAGAAACATCTGATTCTCCCTATGTAAATGTTCTCGTTGCAAATGACAAAAACAAAGATAATCCTGCTTACAAAAAGCTTGTTGATATTTACCGCTCGGAAGAAGTAAAAAAATTCATCGAAGAACGCTTTGAAGGTTCTGTGCTCCCATCCTGGTAAAAAAACCCATATCGAGGCCTGTTCGCCGAGGAGCGACCGACATTCTCGAACAGCAAGGAGACGCCAGAAAATGATACAGCTAACCGATATCCACAAGTCGTATAACGTTGGAAGCAAGCAGGTCGAAGCGTTAAAGGGCGTATCCCTGAACGTGGAGAAAGGCCAGATTTACGGGGTAATCGGCTTTAGCGGAGCGGGGAAAAGCACCCTGCTTCGCACCATCAATCTGCTGGAAAAACCGACTAGCGGCACTGTGATTGTAAATGGTCAGAATATGCTTGCGTTGAAAGAAAAAGAGCTGCGCCAAGCGCGCAAAAAGATCGGCATTATCTTTCAGCACTTCAACCTGTTGTCCTCCTACAACGTCTTTGACAACGTGGCAGAGATTCTCAGAATGAACCGGGTGCCAAAAGATGTGATCAAACAAAAGGTAGAAGATCTCCTGCGACTGGTGGGCCTGGAAGACAAGGCGAACTCCTATCCTTCTCAATTGTCAGGCGGACAAAAACAGCGCGTCGGCATCGCTCGTGCCCTGGCTACCGATCCAGAAATTCTGCTCTGTGACGAAGCCACCTCAGCGCTCGACCCACAGACTACCGATTCTATCCTGGAGCTGCTTTTGGATATCAATCGGAAATTCAGCCTGACCATTGTGTTGATTACGCATGAAATGCAAGTGATCAAAAAAATCTGCGACCACGTC
This sequence comes from Brevibacillus sp. NRS-1366, assembly GCF_050467985.1. Lineage (NCBI taxonomy): Bacteria > Bacillati > Bacillota > Bacilli > Caryophanales > Paenibacillaceae > Brevibacillus > Brevibacillus sp. NRS-1366. Next base: position 164,243 of record NZ_JBITPN010000011.1, read on the forward strand.
GCCATCATGGAAAACGGTCACGTCATCGAGCAAGGGGCGGTTCTCGATATTTTCAGCAATCCGCAGCAGCCGACCACCCGCAATTTTATTAAAACCATTTTTGACGACGAAGTACCTGCTGAAATTTTGACGAAGATTAAACAGACTGGGCCTGCCGCAAAGATTTTACGTGTCGCTTTTCGCGGAGATGCTGCACTTGATCCCGTCCTCGGAACGCTTTCTGCACGCTTTCCGGTCAGCACCAATTTATTGTACGGCTCGATTACCTCGATCAAAGGAACGGCACTAGGCATTTTGCTTTTGCACATCTCCGGTGAGGAACAAGCCGTCCAAGACGGAATCCATTTCTTGCGGGATGCCGTTTACAACGTAGATGTCGTGACGCGAGAGGAGGTAATGAGGTAATGGATCGTTTGACAGAGATGATTCCCGTATTTGGGCAATCGCTGCAGGAGACCGTCATCATGGTCGGAATCTCCCTGTTTATCGCTACATTGATCGGAATTCCATTAGGGATAGTGATCGTAATCACGCAAGGCAACCACTTGTTTCCCAACAAATTTATCTATCACAGCATGAACACGATCATCAACATCGTCCGTTCCTTGCCATTCATTATCTTGATGGTCGCCATCATTCCCTTTACGGAATTAGTCGTAGGCACCTCTATCGGGATCGAAGGGGCGATCGTTCCCCTCATTGTCTACACGGCTCCGTACATCGCACGGTTGATGGAAACCGCACTTCTTGACGTCGATCGCGGTGTGATTGAAGCCTATCGGGCTATGGGTGCTTCTCGGACGCAAATTATCTACCGCATCATGCTTCGTGAAGCACGTCCTGGCATCGTTTTGTGTCTGACGATTGCCACCATTGGATTGATTGGGGCAACCGCAATGGCAGGAGCAGTAGGTGCGGGCGGCCTCGGTGACCTGGCTCTGCGTTATGGCTACCAGCAATGGGATATTGAAGTGATGATCATTACCGTCATCATACTTGTTGTTCTGGTACAATTGATTCAATCGCTCGGTAACTGGGCAGCTAGAAAATTGAAAAAAAGCGCGTAATCCTTTTGAACCTCTAACATTGTCATGCTGTTAGAGGTTTTGTTCCTATTTTATAGAAGAAACTCAATTTTACAGGAGGAATTTGCCTTGAACGCCATCCCCGATTCGTTATTGGAAGACCTGAAGAAGATGACAGCAGATGATCGCGCTACCGTTAACGAGACAGCTCTGCAGCAGCACAGTAAAGACGAATCCCACCATGCCCCGGTTTTGCCCGATGTCGTTGTCTACCCTGCCTCTACTGACGAAGTTGTTTCCATCATGAAATATGCCAACGAAAGAAGCATACCAGTCGTACCTTTTGGAGTGGGGTCTAGCCTTGAGGGACATTGCATACCCTTAAAAGGTGGCATCTCTCTTGATTTTTCGCAGATGAATCAAATCATCGAGATCCGTCCCCAAGATTTCCTTGTTCGGGTCCAGCCAGGGGTCACACGTAACCAATTGAACCAGGCGTTGAAAAAATTCGGGCTCTTTTTTCCGGTCGATCCGGGTGCCGACGCTACCATTGGCGGAATGACAGCAACGAATGCGAGTGGGACTACGAGCGTACGCTACGGGATTATGCGCAGCCAGGTACGCGATCTAGAGGTTGTCATGGCAGACGGCCGTATCATCCATGCGGGCGGATTATCTGCCAAATCCTCTTCTGGTTACCATCTCACGGGTCTTTTTGTCGGTTCGGAGGGCACCCTGGGTGCTTTTACCGAAATTACGCTGCGGGTTTACGGCATTCCCGAGACGATTATCGCAGGTCGTGCTACGTTCCCTACTGTGAAAGCTGCCGTGGATGGAGCTGTTTCCTTGCTTTCTGCCGGGCTAGCCATTGCCCGCGTCGAACTGGTCGACAGTGCATCCATCAAACAAGTGAATGTACACAGCGACACGGATTATTCTGAGCAGCCTACGCTGTTTTTCGAATTCCATGGCAATGAGGCCGCACTGGCACACGATGTTTCCTTTGCCCATGAATTGCTGGAGGAACATCAATGTGAGGGCTTTTTAGTCGAAACGGATTCCAAAAAACGAGCCAAGCTGTGGGAGGCTCGCCATCATTTGGCCTATGCGTTCAAGCACGGTTACCCGGGGAAAGAGATGATGCTGACGGACGTATGCCTCCCCCTGTCAGAACTAAGCGATGCAGTAGTCTATGCACGCACCGTCATCGACGAGAGCGGCCTTACTGGAGGTGTATTGGGGCATGTGGGGGACGGCAATTTCCATACGACCCTCATGTTCAACAAGCAAGACCCGAAGGAAGTTCAAATAGCCGAGGAAGTAAATGAAAGGATTGTCGAATATGCCCTGAAAAAGGGCGGTACCTGCACGGGTGAACACGGGATCGGCATTGGGAAAAAGAAGTATCTCCAGAAAGAACATCCCGATACCTTGCCCTTGATGAAGCTGATTAAACAGCAGTTTGACCCAAACGGCATCTTGAATCCAGGAAAATTGTTTGATTAATTTTTCCATAAAGCTTCCATTCTAACATTGTTCACGGAAAGTTTGGTGGAAAATGACCATATATTCGTGTACACTTATGTGTAAGGAATACAATAAGAGAGGGGCTACACAAATCACATGAAAAAACTAATCATGCTGTTGGTTGCCGTAATGCTCGTACTCGCACCAAGCGGATTTACCGATCATGCCGATGCAAAAGGCTATAAATCCGGAAAAAAATCGTTTAACTCTAATACGGCTCCTACGAATACACAAACGCCTACGAAACCCGATTCGAATGTAAATGCATCTACAAATAAAGGTACTACCAGTACGCCTGCAACTGCTGCTCCAAGCAAAAGCGGCGGATTCATGAGTGGTGGATTCATGAAAGGTCTTCTGGTTGGTGGTCTGGCAGGCATGCTGTTTGGCGGACTGTTTGGTGACATGGGTGCTCTGGGCGCAATCTTTGGCTTCTTGATCAATATGCTGGCGATTGTAGCTGTGATTGTCTTGATCCGCAAAATTTTCGTGTACTTCAAAACCCAGCGTGAGAAGAAACAGGAATTGAACACATGGAAAAGATAACAATCTCCGAACAAGTATTAATCAACGCCGTCTGCTTGCACGTAGCAAGCAAAAAGCAAATCCAGCCACAGGATGTCTCAGTCGAGCTCATGTGGGATGAAGAATACGGTTTTTCCGCTGAAGTATACGCAATGGATCGTAAGCAGGTTTTCATTGAGATTAATTTGATCGAAGCGATTCGCTACTATTTGGAGACGCAGATGCAGCGTAACCCTTATTCTGCGGGGATTGAGCTGGTACTCGATGACGAAGAAGGCATCGTCGCTTATGTCACGTATCAGAGTTAATTTACACTTGTAACCCAATAGCCGATGTGCTCCCTATACGGGCACATTGGCTATTTTTTTGTTGAAAAAATGAAACCAGATAATCGAACTTTAGTGGAGGAGAGGAAAAAGGAGAAAACGCTCCAGATTCTTGGAACACTCCATGGGGGTCATTCCTGTCCGGCTCCACGAAAAAAGCGAAACCACGTCAAAAGTAGCCGATTCTAGGGACGTCTCAGAGGTGGACGCTAATGGCATGTTTCTCCTTTTTCCTCTCACTAGCTGTTCTTTTCTCCCTAGCTTTTTTAAGACCATTTCTACATCGTTGGAGGCAATATCACAATGAGGCTGACCGACCGTTTTTATACCGCCCCCCACTAATATAAGGACACTGAAGCATCTGTTAAGCATATCGGAAAGCTGAAGCCAGGAAGCCCCTATATTGTGAAGCACGTACACATCCCTGTAAGTCGAAAAATTTTAACACGCTGCCCTGCGAGTCTTGAATAATGCCCCCTTTCCGTTATATACTTAAATGAAAATGATTATCATTTTCTGTGTGGCTCTTTTCAAATACATACCTTCCTATAAAGGAGTTGACCCATTTTGGAACGCTTATATACACAAAAGCTGGACATTGGTTATGGCGAGCTTTCCATTGTTAAAGATTTGAATATTAGCATTCCTTCCAGTAAGATTACCGCTCTCGTCGGTTCGAACGGGTCCGGGAAGTCGACCATCCTCAAAACGCTGGCACGAATCATGAAGCCGACTGGCGGACAGGTATTTCTCGATGGCAAATCGATTCATCAGCAATCGACAAAAGACGTGGCCAAGCAGCTGGCGATCCTCCCGCAAAATCCTACTGCTCCAGACGGGTTAACTGTCTCTGAGCTCGTAACCTATGGTCGCTTCCCACATCAGAAAGGCTTTGGTTCTCTGACCAAGGAAGACAAGGAGATCGTTCAATGGGCGATTACCATGACCGGTATGATGGATTTTTATGACCGTCCCGTCGACCAGCTGTCCGGCGGTCAGCGCCAGCGTGCATGGATCGCGATGGCCTTGGCTCAAGGCACGGATATTCTGTTCTTGGATGAACCGACAACCTTCCTCGACATGGCGCATCAGCTTGAAGTTCTCAAATTACTGCAAAAGCTGAACGAAGAAGAGAACCGTACGATCGTCATGGTTGTTCACGATCTCAACCATGCTACACGCTATGCCCAGCACATGGTCGCGATCTCGCGCGGTACTGTCGTAGCAGAGGGCAGCCCTGCCGAGGTCATGACACCCGATATGCTGCGCAAAGTATTCAATATTGAAGCAGATATTCTGATCGATCCTCGAACTGGCGTACCTCTCTGCATGCCGTATGAATTGACCAGTGCCATAGAGAACGGGCAAACAGACACTAGTACAGTCAGTACATCTGTTGAGACCGAACAGGCAGACGAGCGCAGACTTGTTGGTACTCACTAAACATACAACATCGCTCACGTTAAAAGACGGGCCATTCTCATGATTGCCACGCATGAGAATGGTCTTTTCGTATACCGAGAAATACCACAAGCTAGCGTTTTTTCTGCAAAAAAGTAACAGCCCAAGGCATACTTACTGCCCTGGGCTGCTCTTCTATTATGCTCTCATTTTATGCGCTGAAAAGGCTTTGGCTTCTTACCACTTGATGTCTTTCAATACTTCATCAGCCATATTCGCTGTGGAAACCAATCCGCCGCCAGACAGGTACCAGTAGTTCGCATCGAGGTAAATGATGTTGCCGTTTTTGAATGCCTTGGTGTTTTTAACCAAGTCGTTTTCGATTATTTGCTTCGCAGGAGTTACCGCATCTTTGTTTGTTGCAACAGCACCATCGCGATCTACGACAAAGAGGTAGTCCGGGTCTTTCTCCACAACGTATTCAAATGATACGCTTTGGCCATGCGTCGATACTTCGATGTTTTTGTCTACAGGAGTAAAGCCAAATACGTCATGCAGAATTCCAAAACGGGAGCCGGCACCGTATGCGCTGATTTTTCCTTCGTTCGCCAGGATGATCAGAGCATTTTTACCACTCGCTGTAGCCTTTTCGTTCAGTTGCTTGATGGAGTCATTGATTTTGCCCAATTCTTCATCTACTTGCGTCTCTTTGCCAAAGATGGTACCCAATGTTTTCATGTTCGCTGTGAAAGATTCCATGTACTTGGAAGTATCTACGCCCAAGAAGATCGTAGGAGCAATTTTGTTCAGCTCTTCATAAGCATCTTGTTGTCTGCCGGAAATGAAGATGACATCTGGCTTCATCGCATTGATTTTCTCGAAGTCAGGCTCTTTTAGGCTACCGATGTTTTTATACTTTGCATCTTTGAATTTTGCCAAATAAGGAGGAATGCTGGATTGCGCTACACCTGTTACTTCGATGCCTAGTTTATCCAAGGAATCCAGAACACCATAGTCAAAAGCTACAACGGTTTGCGGATTCTTTTTCAATTTGGCTTCGCCCAATTTATGCTTGATTGTAATTTCTTCTGATTCTTTTGCTGCTTCCTGAGTTTTAGCAGCGTCCGTGGAAGCGGCTGGCGTTTGATTTGCAGGCGCGACACTATTCGATCCGCATGCAGCAGTAAAGACTGCCAACAGCACTGCCATGAACAGCATAATTACTTTCTTGTTCACTTCTATCACCTCTATATATATTTTAAAATATATAAAATTATTGATAGCTCTCCTGTTGATGAGTACCCCTTGTTTGCCATCAAAATAATTTTAACGAAAGGAAGATGGAGCTTACGCAAAGTACACGCAAATTTTGTTTTCGTCAATGTCTTCTATCTGGATATCCATATCGTAGACGTCTTTTAAGATCGATGAGTTGATGATCTCCTCTGTAGGGCCTTCCTTCACGACCTTCCCATCCTTTAGGGCTACGATAAAGTCCGAGTAGCAGGAAGCGAAGTTAATATCGTGAATCACAATCACTACTGTCTTTCCCAACTCGTCTACGAGGCGCCGGAGCACCTTCATAATCTGGACAGAATGCTTCATATCCAGGTTGTTGAGCGGTTCATCCAAAAGGACATACTCTGTATTTTGAGCTACAACCATAGCGATATAGGCACGCTGCCGCTGACCGCCGCTCAATTGATCCAAATACTTGTGCTGAATGTCTTCCAGCTCCAGATATCGAATAGCTTCATCAACATACCGCCAATCCTCTTTTGTCAGGTTCCCTTGTGTATACGGGAATCGTCCAAAGCTGACCAGCTCCCGGATCGTCAACCGAACCGTAATATGGTTGGATTGCTTGAGGATGGAAATTTTTTTCGCCAGATCACTGCTCTTGCACTGACTGATCTCTTTCCCCTCAAGAAAAATCTCTCCCTGATCCTTCGCGAGCAGACGACTGATCATGGACAGCAGGGTGCTCTTCCCGGCCCCATTGGGTCCGATAAAGGACGTGATTTTTCCCTTAGCGATTTTCACAGAGACATTTTCCACGACGTATTTGCTACCATACTGTTTTGAGACATTCCGGACTTCTACCACGATTTATTCTCCTTTAGCAGAAGATAGATGAAGTAAACTCCACCGATAAAGTTGACGATGACACTGAGCGTTGTGGAGAACGTGAACACACGCTCTACAATCAACAGACCACCTACGAGAGCAACGATACTGATTAATGCTGAACCTGCCAGCAAGTATTTATGCTGATAGGTTTTCATAAACTGATGAGCCACGTTGGCGACGAGCAGTCCCAAGAATGTAATAGGTCCGACCAATGCTGTGGCAATCGATACGAGAAGCGCGATGACAATCAGGAAGCGCTTGACGACGAAATCGTAATCAATCCCCAGATTAACCGCCTGATCCCTGCCCAGTGACAGCACATCCAGGTATTTCAAATACCGCCAAAAGTAAATCCCAATCGCGATCACCATCATGAAACTGATCACGAGCAGGTCGGTATTCACATTGTTGAAGCTGGCAAACATTTTGTCCTGAACAACCTGAAACTCATTCGGATCAATCAACACCTGCATAAACGTGGCGAGACTATTAAACAGCGTACCGAAAATCAAACCGATTAAAAGCAGGAAGTAAATGTTTTGTCCTTCCCTTTTGAACAGGAACTTGTATAACAATATGGCAAAGAGCACCATCAAACCCGCCGAGATCAGGAAATTCAAATTTTTGTTCAGCAAGGTGATGCTCGTAGAACCAAATGCGAAGATAACAAAGGTCTGGATGAACATGTACAGCGAATCCAAGCCAATGATGCTGGGCGTTAAAATCCGGTTATTGGTAATCGTCTGGAAGACCATCGTTGAGAAAGCGATAATACAACCGGTCAAGACGATGGCGAGGATTTTCTTCAAGCGCCGCGGCAAGACATAATCCCAGTTGCCGCCGGCATCAATCAGCATGAATGTGGCTATTAAGAGAATGGCGACTACCGCCAGGACACCGAGCTTAGCTTTCATCGTTCATATGCCTTTCTTCTCATGAGTAAGAACACGAATATTCCGCTGCCGACTACCCCAACCATCAAGCCAATCGAAATCTCATACGGGAAGATGATCAGGCGCCCCAGAATATCACAGCACAGTACAAATACAGCACCCAGCAACGCTGTATGAGACAAGATTTTCTTCAAATTGTCGCCCAGATAGAGCGTCACAATATTGGGAATGATCAGGCCGAGAAACGGGATGGTACCGACCGTGAGAATTACGACAGAAGAAACCATGGCGACGATGATCAGACCAATATTAACTACCTGCTTGTAGTTCAAGCCGAGATTGATGGCAAATTCCTCTCCCATCCCTGCGATCGTAAACTTGTTTGCAAACAGATACGCGATAATCACTAACGGGATGCTTATGTACAGAAGCTCATAGCTGCCTTTCATAATGGATGAGAAGTCACCGTGCATCCAAGCGGACATGTTCTGGATGAGGTCGTATTTATAAGCGAAAAACGTAGTGATCGAGCCTACGATGTTCCCGAACATCAAACCGACCAGCGGGATGAAAATGGAATCCTTGAACTTGATCCTGTCGAGAATCTTCATGAAGATAAAGGTTCCAAGCAGTGCGAATACGAACGCAACAAGCAGCTTCACAAAAGGACTAGCATCGAAAAATACCATCAAGGAAACCAGAATCCCGAATCGGACGGAATCTTCTGTACCTGCCGTCGTTGGCGAGACGAATTTATTCCGTGTTAGCTGCTGCATGATCAGACCGACAACACTCATGCTGATCCCGGCAATGATGATACTGATTAGGCGAGGAATCCTGCTGATCCACATGATCTGCACCTTATCGTCTGTAAGATTGAACAGTTCCCAAGGCGAGATGTCCTTCACGCCGATAAACAAGGACGTTATAGATAATAAAATGAGTGCTACGACTAAATATCTCTTTTTCATCGCTTCCCTACTCTTCCTTTGATTCGAAGGAGTTACGTATCGTTTTATCCTTATTAGTAATAAAGAGATTCATTCTCAGTAATAAAGAGATTCATTCTCAATTACGCTTACAGTTGTTATATTAGCACTTCTTAATTGGTTATTAAAGACTTTTTTTATTAGTCGACTAAATTTCTTTCGATTACAAATAGTGAGACAGCCTATTGACAGAATACGATATATCGTTTAATTTAAATTCGATATATCGTATTGAAAGGTGGGAGTCCCATGCACAACCATTTTTTGTCGCGCTTTTCTCATCGGAATGGTACAAATAACTCGTTTCATCGCAAAGGTTTTGATGAAACAGACCATGGCTACTATCGTCATGGCGGACACGGAGGTCGGGGAAAGCGGTACTTTGGCAGAGGCGATGTCAAGTATGCACTCCTAGAGCTCTTGTCCAGCCATCCTATGCATGGCTATCAGATGATGAAAGGATTGGAGGAAAAAACAGGCGGGCTTTATTCGCCAAGTCCTGGATCCATCTACCCAACCCTGCAAATGCTTGAGGATCGAGAGCTCGTCCAATCAGAAGAAATCAGTGGCAAAAAAACCTATTCCATTACAGAAGCAGGCCGGCTCTTTCTACAGGAAAGACAGGCAGAGGAAAAGCCCGATGTCTCACAGGAACATATGGCCCATGATCTCCAAGGCCGTGGTATCGAGCTGAATCATGAGCTAAACGAGTTGATTAAGACGATACGGCAGCTTCAAAAGGAAGCGGAGAACGATCCCGTAAAGCTTGCTCGCCTACTCTATTTTGTAAAAAAAGTACGGCATAAGCTGGATGGTCACTTCGGTGAGGGAACTGAGCAATGAGTACGTACAATCAGCCCGGGATATTATGTTTTCGGGTTAATTAACCTACCCGTTATCAGAACTAATATAAAAAATGAAAATGCTGATAAAAACACCAACACTCCACAGCCTTCATTTTCAACCATGATGAAATAGAAACCCGCATTTACCATATACGGGTTTCTTGGCTTAGCGGCAAATCTTAATAATAAGTGGGATAAGGTTTGTCAAGCAGCTTAAGGCTGCAAACTAGTCTCCAAGTCGAACCCTAAAATGGGTTCAATTTGAGAGAATGTATCTATAAAAGTTTTGAAAGCTTATTCACTCTTGCACAACTTTATTTTTTTAATTGTTCGCGGTGTTCTGAAGGGGTTGTCCCTGTCGCATTTTTGAAATCCTTCTTACATTTTGTCTGGATCCAAGCAAGCTTAATTCGACTCGATACTCATTTCAAATCGGCGAGGTCATTCGGTAAAATCCCACCGGGAAAATTCTGAAAGCAAACGGGGCGCAGAAACCTGCGGATGGACATTGTGCCAACCGACGTAGCACCAAAATTTGTGGAGGCGGGGTATGGTCCACTGTGCACCATGCTGTCGCACACCTCTACGCCCGTCGGATATTCGTTCACAATCAGACGACCGGCCTTATTGGTTAGGATCGGCACAAGTTTGTTGCAAAACGAGAAATCCGATGGCTCCATATGCAACGTACAAGTCAGTTGCCCTTGTAGCTCCGCGGAAAACTGCAACAAATCTTCGTTGTCTTTTACAAGAACGATCAGACCTAATGGACCGAATACTTCTTCCTGAAGCGGCCGATTGTTCCTCCAGACCGTGCTTGAGGCCATGAATAGTCTAGGCGTTGCAACCCTCTGTGTGTTTTCAAGCGTTCCGAACAGTTGCGTCACTCCCGGGCATTCCGCAACCGCCCTGCTGTTAACGCAGTATGCTTCACCGATACTATTATTCAACATAGTCTGTGCCGCTATATTCTTAGCTTCGGATACCGCACTGTCTATAAATGTCTTTGCGTCTTCATTATCGCAAATCACTATCACGCCGGGATTGGTACAGAACTGCCCCGCGCCCAGTGTCAGCGAGTGAACCCATTCCTTCCCGATTTTCTCAGCTCTGCTGGCTGCAGCTCCCTGCAAGACAAACAGGGGATTTACAGCTCCCAGCTCTCCAAAAAAAGGAATGGGCTCTTCCCGCTGCGCGCACAGGTCAAACAACGCGCGCCCGCCCGTCTTGCTCCCGGTGAATCCGACCGCCTTAATACTAGGATGCTGTACCAACGCCGTTCCCACGGCGCGGTTCCCCCCCTGGATCAGCGAAAACACTCCTTTATGTATCCCGCACTTCTTTACAGCAGCGCAAATCGCTTGCGCAACCAGTTCCGATGTTCCAGGATGAGAAGAGTGACCTTTTACTACGACGGGGCAGCCCGCTGCAAGGGCGGCTGCAGTATCGCCGCCGGCGACGGAAAAAGCCAATGGGAAGTTGGAGGCTCCAAATACGGCCACGGGCCCGATGGGCACCTGCATCAGCCTCAGATCGGAACGAGCGGGCTGTCTTTCAGGCAGCGCCTCATCCTGTCTGCGGTCCAGATAATCGCCTTGTCGAATATGGGAGGCGAACAGCCGCAGTTGGTTTACGGTTCTCCCTCGTTCGCCAATCAGCCGCGAATTAGGCAGGGCCGTTTCTTTCATCGCCATTTCGATTAGGGACTCTCCGAGCGCCTCGATTTCCTCCGCAATCGTTTCTAAAAAAATTCCTCGCTCGTTTCTGGACAAGCTAGCGTACTCCCCAAATGCAGCCTGTGCAAGAGTGGCTGCCCTGTTTACCAGCTCTACCGTCCCCGATGAGAACACATCCGGCTCCCCCACAGTCGGCTGGTTGACAAAGGTTCCGCTTCCGTCCACCCATTCGCCACCGATATAGTGCTTACCCGTTATCATCCTTTTCCCCCTCTCTCAATATTCCTCTTTTTAATTTAATTGCAATTTCGATATATAGCGCGTCCAACAAAGAGATAAAGGCGATTCCCGACGTCAAGACTTCCGGTCTGATTGCCCTTGTAGCGGTTAACAGCACATGATCGGCTTGCTGTGTTAGCTTGGTATCCCGCTGACCCGTTATCACGCAGATCGTGCAACCCCGCTCTTTCGCTTTTCTGCAGGCGCTGATCAGCATGTCGGGCCAGCCGGTTCTGGAAATCGCGATGATCAGCGAGTCCTTTCTCAGCACGCTCGACTGCACTTCCATTTCGTACGGATCAGACATAAGGGTGCACACAAATCCGAAGCGCATGAGTCTTTGATGCAAATACAGGCCGAACGGCGCGCTGGCGCCGATTGCCCAAATGACGATATTCTCTGCTTTCAGGATGAGGCAAGCGATCTGCTCGAAAACAACCGGATCGATCACCTTCAAGGAATCATTCAGCCACTGGGAATCCGAGCGAAGCACCTTCTCCAGCACAAGCTCCGCGCTGTCAGTCTCCAGCACTTCCGACACCGGATCGGAAAACGAAGCGAGATCAGCTATGATACTTCGCTTGAAATCGGAAAAACCTTTAAAACCGATCCGCCTTGACAGCCGAATGTATGTGGCTTCACTAACGCCCGCCGCCGCCGCCAATTCCTGGATCGACCTTGCTGCAAACGTCTGCAAATTGTTTAGCACAAACGTTGCCGTTTTCTTTTCCTGTTTGGGCAACGTATCGATCACCGTTTGCAGACGTGCTATCGCGCCGCTGATAACCGGCTCATCCGGCAATAATTCTTTTTCCTTCAAATGCAACCCCCTCTTTTACACCGTAGACAGCACTCCATATGATAATTATATTAGCATCCAGTATCCTGTAAATACTTGTCAAGCTTATCCACAGCGCGAAAATCTGCGCGATACCGAATAAGCTCCTCCCGTCTGAATGCCACGTCGCCAAGTTCCCCGTCGGTGAGGATTTTGGGTTCGCCGTATGTCTTGGCGATCAAGTAGACCTTACACATCCATTCCAACTGAACGGCACGTTCATATGCTATGGAAAGGTCCTTCCCGATCGTGACCAAGCCATGATTCTGCAACAGGATGGAGTTAGTACCCGCTATCGCCTCGCGAATGCTGTCCGCCAGTTTCGTCGTGCCAAAGGTGGCGTAGGACGCCACGGGGATCTTCCCGCCTAGCATCATGGTGATGTAATGAATTGGCGGCACATGGTCGCTCACCGTGGACAATGCCGTGGCATAAGGAGAATGCGTATGCACAACCGCCTGGGCCGGAGAAGAGTCATACACCTGCAAGTGGAGCTGCAACTCCGAGGAGGGCGCTTTTTTGCTCCTGATGCAGGTTCCTCCGGTATCCACAAGGCAAATATCCTCCGGCTCCAGGTCGTTATAGTCCACACCGCTGGGGGTGATGGCAACCAAGTTTCCGTTACGGCGGCTCACATTGCCGGATGTGCCGACAACCAAGCCGTCCGCAGCCATGCGTTTGCTGAAGAGAATGACCTCCCGGCAGATTGCGTCCAGTTCGTCTCTTTTTCCTTTCGGCTGCATACTTAATTGGCCTCCTTCTTGATCATCAATTCATCTGGCCTTTTCAACCCTTCTACCGTGGAAATTGCCGTGACCAATTCAGCCGGCGTCACATCAAAAGCGGGGTAATATCCATTAACTCCTGCCAGTGCAACGCGCTGTCCCAACACCATCAGTACTTCATCCGGGTTGCGCTGCTCCACAACGATATCATTCCCCGAGGAATGCGCCCCAGAAGGAAAACCGCCTACATAATAAGGGACCCCATGCCTTTTAGCAAGTGTTGCAATTTGATAAGTGCCCACCTTATTGGCTACGAACCCATCCATGGTAATCACATCTGCCGCTGTTATGAAAGCATCAATCTTTCCTGCCGTCATCATCGCTCCAGGCATGCCATCAGTAATCAGGGTAACGGGTACACCGGTTTGCATGCCAACCGTGGCGGTAAAACGAGCTCCCTGCAGATATGGACGTGTTTCAGTGCATATGAGCTCCGGCGACAACCCTCTCTCTTTTGCCAGCAACAGCACAAAGCCCAGCAGCAGTTCCGCGAAGCAGTGCGTGAGAATTCGTGGACGGTTGGGAAGTGCATCCACAATGTGCCCCGCTATCACTCGAAAGTCCTCATACCGCTTGTTCATCGCGGCGAGCACGGCATTATCTGTAGCCACTGCCAGCGGAACACCGTCCTCGCATTCTTCGATCTTATCTACGATAACACCCAGCATCCGCTCCATCTGAGGCGCGGTTGTAGGCCTTGCATTTGCGACAATGTTTGCCGCTTTTCTCAGACTAGCAATAGCTGTCGCATCCTTGGCTCCACCGATCAGGTGCGCCTGTAGCCGTAATGCCTGAAAAGCAGCCAGCTTCACGCCACCACTTTGGGTAACCATGTCCTTAATGGCGTTTTTCACTTCTTCTACGGTTTTGCAGGTCACATAACGTGTTTCCGTGGGAAATACTCGCCGGTCTAGTATTTTGACAACTCCGTCCTCGAACCAGGCAACATTTTCATAGCGTAAAAACTCGGCCAGCCCGGTATCCGCCCTTGATAAAGAATTAAATTGGCTCATATCTCTTCACCCCGTTTCAGGTTTTTAATTACAGCTGCGCAGAACTCGTCTGTGCCGCTGGTTCCGCCCTGGTCGGGTGTCAATACCTTGCCCTCCCGATACACTGCCTCAATGGCCGCATTCAGTTGCGCGCTTTCGTTGGAAAAACCCAGATAATCGATGGCCATAGCAAGCGCCTGCAATGTTGCCGTGGGATTGATGATTCCCTTCCCCTCAATATCGGGAGCTGTACCATGGACAGGCTCGAAGTATGCGTAGTCGTCCCCGATGCATGCGCTGGGAGCCAGGCCCAGTCCTCCAACCATCGCGGCCGCGCCGTCTGCAAGCAGATCGCCGAGCATGTTTGGCAGAAGCACAACGTCCAACGAATGCGGGTTGAGCACCATGCGGTGGAACAGCGCATCCGCAATACACTTTTCCACTTCGATATCCGGATAAGCGCTCAGTACCTCCATAGCCACGTCGCGAAACAAACCGTCACTTTTTCTGAGTACATTATCCTTCACGCCAATAGTAACCTTGCCGGGATGCCCTTCTTGTTTTCGCTTTCTCGCCAGCTCTGCTGCGAATTGCGCAACGTTCCGTGTATTCTTTTCGGAGATGACTTTCAAGGCGTAAATGCCATCCTCCAGCTTACTCCATTCGGGATGCCCCGCGGCGATTTCCTTCAGCTCCGCCACGTCGCCTTCTCTGGGCGGATACAGATCCTCCAGGTTCTCGCGGATTACCATAAAGTCAATGTTCTCCGGGTGCTTCAAGGGGGAATTGAAGTTCTCACGATACTGTACGGGGCGCACATTGGCATAGGTGCCTCGCGTCCAGCGCAGATAGCCAAGTAGATTCACGCCGTCTGCCATCGCTCCAAACCATGTGGCATGACTGCTGTCCATGTGGCGATACATTTCTTCGTTGGTCATTGTACGCACATCCAGCATGTCTTTTTCCAGCGGCAGCTGTAGCGCGTCCAGCACCGCCACAGAGGACAGCATGGCTTCCGCCGCAGCGCCTTCCCCCGGGAGAATGCACAGCTTCGGACGTTCGCCGGAAGAACGCTTGTTTTGTTTTGCAACTTGCATGCTTATACCTGTCCTTTCTTTTTCCTGCTTTTGTATAAGTACCAATTTTGTGAATCAAATTATTCATTAATACCTTCCGTTTTATCAGCTTCGATGATCGCTTCCAGCGCGACGTCAATTACACGATCCATGCCATTTTTCACAATCTCATTGTTTTGATCGTGTCCTTCCATGGATTTATCGTGAAGCGGAAAGCCGTCAATCACGAAAATTCCCGCCGCCTTCACCCTGCGAATGGAAGCAATCGCCAGTAGCGTGGCCAGTTCCATTTCGATGCCAACTGCACCCGCTGCGGCCCATACCTCGACCTTGTGGTCCAGTACGCCAGGATAGAAGGCCGACGTGGTTCTGACAATGCCGTTCCGATATTGAATTTTGCCTTTCGCCTTCGCCATCAGCGACTGAACCAAATCCACATTGCAAACGCAAGGGAAGCCAGCTGGCACAAGGGCATTGCTTACGCCGTCCTCAGCAGTGGCACCCGTGGCGATGATGGCGTCGCCTTTGCTCTGAGTGTCGTCATAGGAGCCGCTGGTACCAATCCGGATGATCTTGCCCGCACCGTAACGAATCAATTCCTCAAAGCAGATCGCAGCGCCCGCAGCGCCGACGCCGTGGGCGGCGACGGTGATCCGGCAGCCATTTTTCTCGCCGGTATAGACGACATATTCGCGCCTTGCCGCGACCTGTTCAAAAGAATCCAGCCTTTGAGCAATATGAAGGGCCCGGGCTGGATCACCGCAGACGATCACACTGTGTGCTACCTTGCCGCGTTCGAGCTTCAATACGGGGGATAGTGTCTCATTTAGGTTCATTTTTTTACTCCTTATGTTATATTTTTACAGATGCATACAGGCAGCAAAGTGGCCTGCATCAGGGAGAATGCAAAGCTTCGGTCGCTCGCCAGAAGAACGCTTGCATTGTTTTGCAGCTTGCCTGTTTATACCAGTCCTTTTTCTTTCATAATCTTCAGGCGTGCAATCAGCCCTCCACCGTTGATGAGCTCTAGTAGTTCCTCGGAATACGGTTCCGTTTGCAGCTGTAGATACGGGGCTTCGCGGGTCACTGTACCCTCGGCGACCTGCAACTCTACATGGTCGCCGTCCTGGAGCACATCCGCAGCCTCATCAGAAATCATGACCGGCAGCCCTAGCGCTATACTGTTGCGGAAAAATATCCTGGCAAAGGATTTGGCAATCACTGCTTTTACGCCCAGCTTCAGCAGATTTGCAGGCGCCGCCTCCCTGCTGGAGCCGCAGCCGAAGTTGCCTCCCGCCACAATGATGTCGCCAGGCTTCACGCCTGATGCAAAGCCCTCATGGTTTATCAGGATATGCCTTTTTGCTTCCTCCCACTCCATGTTCCATGTGTAGGACGGTGACATCAGATCCGTGTTGACATTGTTGCCAAACAGCCATACCTTGCTTCGTTCCCCTTCCATCACGCAAAAACCTCCCTTGGATCGGCAATCCTTCCCGAGACAGCGGCAGCTGCCGCAACCGCGGGAGAAGCCAGATAGATATTTGCTTGGGGGCTGCCCATCCTGCCCTTGAAGTTGCGGTTTCCAGTGGACAGGCAGTTTTCGCCAGGCGCAAGCAGACCAAGGTGGCCCCCCAGGCATGGACCACAACCGGGTGGTGAAACCACAGCGCCTGCTTCAGCAAAGACCGCCAGCGCCCCTTCGTGCAGTAACTGCTGATAAATTTCGGCGGAAGCCGGGGAGATCAAAAGGCGCGTGCCTTTAGCCACCCTCTTGCCTTTGAGCAGCTGTGCCGCCGTCCTCAGATCATCCAATTTGCCATTGACGCACGATCCGATAAACACCTGATTGATGCGGACTCCGGCGGCTTCTGTGACGTTTACGCCATTGCCCACGTCCCCTGGCAGTGCAACCTGAGGCTCCAGCTTGCTTGCATCCACGGTGATCTCCCGCGCGTATGTTGCGTTTTTATCCGGTCCAAACGGCTCGCATGGGAGCCCGCGCGCCGAATAATACGCCTGTGTTGTTTCATCTACCGCAAACAAAGCGAATTTGGCTCCGAGCTCTACTCCCATATTGCAAAGAGTCATTCTCTGAGAGATGGTGAGCGAGTGGGCTAGTTCGCCGCTAAATTCTATGGTTTGGTAGTTGGCGAAGTCTGTTCCGTATTGTGCTGCAAGAAATAGCGCGATGTCCTTGGATGTTACAAAAGGCGACAAACTGCCGTGTAGTATGACATTTATCGAATGGGGCACTCGAAACCAAAGGTGTCCCGTTGCGAGTACCCATGCTCCTTCGGTAAAGCCGATGCCGCACCCCGCGCTGCCCACCGCACCGTACATACATGCGTGGGAATCCGTTGCCAAAGACAGATGCCCCGGACGGCACAGCCCGTGCGACACGACAAGCTCATGGCCGATGCCGGAGTTGATGTCAAAAAAGCTGTCAATTCCAAGCTGTTCTACAAGTTCACGGGACTGTGCTTGCATCGTCGCGGCCTGTATTGTGGAGGGAGGTGCTTCATGATCAAAGGCTACTGTAACCGAGTCCGGATCCGCCAGTTTCCGGATGTCCAATTGATCTAGATGCCGGTAGACAAGCGGAAAACACTCGGTGATCATCAGCCGGTCCACCTTTGCCGTAACAAATTGCCCTGGCCGTACCTCACCCAATCCAGCGGCGGCAGCCAGCACCTTTTCAGCCATTGTCATTGCGCGAGGGATTGCTTTTCCGTCCATGCCATCAACTCCATCAGTTCAGATACGAATCTATGCTCCAAAGTACCCACGCAGCGTATGATACGCTCTGCCTGTTCCTTGTCCATATATTCCGAAACACACGTTAAAAATTTCTCTTGGATCTGCTGGTTGCTCATTGGATTGCTGCGATCCCCGAGCGGATGATCCACCCGTCCCGAAAGTACGCGGCCGTCCTTTAGCGTAATCTCCACCACTGCCGGCCTTGCAGCAGGATACAGCGCCTCCAATTCGTCATCCGCTTGCACAACAATATTGCTCATAAGTCTTCGAATACTGTCGTTTTCCCAGTACCTGTCCTGGAATTGTGATTGATCCAGTTTGCCCGCCACAAGCCGCGCCGCAATACAATAAGGCAGGCTGTGGTCCGCTTCCTCCCTGTTCCGCGGGTCGTAAGATACTTCCCGCGCGATCCATGTAGCCCATTGATGGACCAATATCTGGATGTGGGCGATCTCCTCATGGTCTACAGATTCACGCTGCAGAATGTTTTCCAGCGCTTCTAGCGCGCTATGAGCCATGAACTCCACTGGATACGCCTTGATGGTTGTGTTGAGGATCCGAGGTTTCTGTGGACGCAGATCCGCCTTTTTCCAGTCGGAATTCCCTGTGGCGGCTAACACATTTTCCACGGCATCCTGAGGCCCAGTACATCCATTCATCGCCAGCCGTGCGGCAAGCAGGACGTTCTTCACTGTTAGAGAAAATGTGAGTGTTTTCATGTCCGTCTGCGGACCAGTGCCCAACGTGGTCAGATTGGTCGAGGAGCTGATGGCAATTGTGTTTGCAATGTACTCAGCCTTCATATCCAGCAGCAACCCCAGGACCGCCGATGCCACAACGTTCGCAATCGTCGCATAGTGCCAGCCGTTGCGGTTAGACAGCGTGTTCTCAGTAAACCAGCCCTGCAGGTCATAGGCTAGGACGATTCCTTGCAAGGCCTGTCTTCCGGACAAGCCCCACGCTTCGCAGCAAGCCAATACAAACGGGATAAACTCACTGGGATGACTTGCATCCATGTCATAATAGACGTCCATATAATCCTGGACCCTTGTCAGCGCTCCGTTGCAGATGATCGCGTGCTCCAGGGACGCTTTGCCGCCGATACCGAATACCGTGGCCTCCTTGACCTTGTCCTTCCCGACGTCCATCGCCGCATAGATGTTAGCGATAGACGGCTCTTTCCATCCGGAAACGGAAACCCCCAGTGTATCCAGGACGAGCTGCTTCGCACGGACCAGAGTTGCGTCATTCATTTCTTGACTCCGGAACGCTTCTGTATAAGTAACAATTTCGTGAATGAATTTATTCATAAATACCTCCCGTTTTACCAGCCTCGATGATCGCTTCCAGCGCAACGTCATTTACACGGTCCATGCCATTTTTCTATCACCGCAGACGATCACGCTGTGTGCTACCTTGCCACGTTCGAGCTTCAATACGGGGAAGGTCTATCATTTAGCTTCATTTTTTACTCCTTCAGTTATATTACTTCTGTTATATTACTTCTGTTATATTTCTCCAGCTGCACGCAGGCAGCATAATGGTCATGTCTTACCTCCGAGAGAATGGGCTCAGCAGAGCATGCTTCCGAACGAGCGGCGCATCGGGTAGAAAATGGACAGCCTTTGGGCGTGTCGATGGGGCTTGGGATGTCTCCGATCTCCACCCTCTTTTTCGGCGCTTCGGGATCGATAGTAAGTATCGAATCAAACAGCTTTTGCGTGTAAGGGTGCAACGGTTCGGAAAAGAGGCGGTCGCACGAGGCTAATTCCATCAGCTGCCCCAGGTACATGACTCCGATGCGGTCGCATACATGCTCCATCACTTCCAGGTCATGCGCGATGATGATATAGGTCAAGTCGAACTGGGCCTGCAGGTCCTTCAGCAGATTCAGCACCTGTGCCCGAACCGAGGCATCCAGCGCGGAAACCGGTTCATCCAGAATGATGCATTTCGGCATGACGGATAACGCACGTGCAATGGCGATCCTCTGCCGCTGTCCGCCGCTGAACTGGTGGGGATATTTCATAGCGGCCGAGGCCGGCAACCCCGTCAGCTGAAGCAGCTCCTCCACGCGGGAAAGCAGCTCCTTCTTTTTCATTCCGCCCTTCACGATCAATGGCTCCGCAATGATCTCCCAAACCCTCATTCTGGGGCTGAGCGATGCAAACGGGTCCTGAAATACAACCTGTACTTCGCTATGCAGTTGCTTTTTCACAGACTTATCGCCGCAGTTGATATCCTTTCCGTCGTAGCACACCTGCCCTGAAGTTGGATGGTATAACCCAAGCATGGTTTTCACGAGTGTGCTTTTTCCACAGCCCGACTCCCCGACAATGCCGAAGGACTCGCCCCGGTAAACGGTCAACGTCACATTTTTCAGCGCTTTAACTGTTTTGTTTTTTCCGCCCTTGACGTGGAATTCCTTGCACACATTGGTCAGTTCATATGCAACCGCTCTTTCTTTGCCGCTCACTGCGCACCTCCGCTTAAAAAACATCTAACAAACGTGGTCTTCCCGTCAATTGTGTCGGGCCTTTCTCTATGGCAGCGATCCAACGCCTTATCACACCGAGGTGCGAAATGACAACCATCGATCTTTTCGCCCGGAATGGGTGGCGCACCGGGAATGGAGTACAGTCGATCCAGACGCATGCCCAGTCGGGGCAGGGAATCCATCAAACCTTTGGTATAAGGGTGTTGAGGTTGCTTCCAGACTTCGCGTACACTTCCCTGTTCCACGGCCGCACCGGCATACATGACGATCACCTTGTCCGCAACGCGGTTAATCACGCCATAATCATGGCTGATAATCATGACCGTCAGCCCTTTTTCCTCTTTGAGATCTTCCAAAAGCTGCAGAAAACCTGCCTGTACCGTCACATCCAGGGCGGTAGTGGGTTCGTCTGCGATCAGCAGCCTTGGATTTCCCGCCATACCAATTGCCCCCACCACACGCTGCCTCATTCCTCCGCTGAGTTCATGTGGATATTGGCGGCTCCTCCGTTCAGGATCTGGTATGGATACGCTGCGAAGCAGATTCACGACCTCTTCCCGTTCGTCTTTTACATCGTCGCGGTGTTCGCGAAGCACCTCTCTGATTTGCGAATCCACACGGAACAGCGGGTCTAGAGAGGTTAAGGGGTCTTGCAGGATCAATCCGATCTCGGAGCCGCGGAGCTTGCGCAGCTCGCGCTTGGACATCTTGAGCAGATCTTGTCCTCTATAAAGGATTCGGCCCTTTGTCACCCGCACATTCGGAGGAAGCAGGCCCATAATTGCCATGGCAGTCATGCTTTTGCCTGAACCCGACTCTCCTAC
The DNA here is from genome assembly GCF_050467985.1 of Brevibacillus sp. NRS-1366. Classification (NCBI taxonomy): domain Bacteria; kingdom Bacillati; phylum Bacillota; class Bacilli; order Caryophanales; family Paenibacillaceae; genus Brevibacillus; species Brevibacillus sp. NRS-1366. The sequence continues at coordinate 185,631 of NZ_JBITPN010000011.1, forward strand.
AATTCCCACGATTTCACCACTGTTGATAGAAAAGGACAGGTCTTCGATCAGGATCGCCTTGCGCCTTCCCAAATCAGCCTCTACGGTGAGATGCTCGATTTCAATCAGCGGTTCGTTGTTCATCTTGACACCATCCTTTTCGGATCCATTTTGATTCTTAATGTATTTCCAAGTGCATTCACGCTCAGCACGGTCAAGAATATCGCAATACCGGGCACAGTGGTCAGCCACCACGCAGTTGCTATATAGTCGCGCCCTTCCGACATCATCAGCCCCCATTCGGAGCTGGGCGGAGCGGCCCCGAGACCTAGAAAGCTCAGGGATGCGGAGAGGATTATCGCCATTCCAAGCTGTAGGGTCGCCATAACGATGATGGTGTTGACCAAATTGGGAAGAATGTGGCGCGCAAGCACCCGGACCGTTCCTGCGCCCGACAGCTTCGCCAACGTTACAAAATCCTGATTTTTCAGCCGCATGGTTTCCACCCGGACCACCTTAGCGTAGTTGGCCCATGACGTAATACCAAGTACAAACACCACCGTTTCCGCACCTGGTCCGAGCACAACGCTCAGAGATAGGGCGATGAGCATATAAGGGATAGACAGAACGGCGTCCGTCAGGCGCATGAGCGCGGTGTCGACCGCGCGCCCACAGTAACCAGCCAATACCCCTATCACGGTGCCGATTGTTCCGGCCACCAACACCACAAACACACCCACCAGTACGGTTGTACGTGTGCCTGCCAACAACCGGCTGAATACGTCCCTGCCCAGATTATCAGTACCAAGTAAATGCTCCATGCTGCCGCCCGCAACAAAAGCGGGCGGTATCAGCGTAGTGCGCAGGCTGCCTTCGGTTGGTGAATATTTGGCAATGGAGTCGCCAAAAATACTGGCGAATAAAACCAAACTTAACATGATCACTGGAAACCAAATGCCACTCATAAAAGTGATGTATTTGTTTCTAAACAAGCCCTTCCCGTCCCCCTTCATTTATCTTTTCCCTCCGCATAGCTAATCCGGGAATCGATCGTGGCATAGAGAATGTCCGTTATCAAACTAATCAGTAAGACAAAGCCGGATCCAAGCAGCACAATGGTTTGCAATAACGGGAAGTCCCTGTTGGCGATCGATTGGACAGCGAGCGAGCCGATGCCGGGCCATGCAAAGATTTTTTCCGTGACCACCGAGCCGCTTAGAAGATAGCCAAATTGAACACCAATGATCGCAAGGATAGGGGGCATTGCATTTTTCAGCGCATGTTTGCAGATCACCTGAAACTCCGACAGTCCCTTCGTTCGACATAGCTTGATGGATTCTGCGGAAAGCACTTCGATCATGGACGACCGGGTAATGCGCATAATCGACGAGGTGGAGAACCAGCCTAATGCAATGGTCGGAAGTATGATGTGCGCAAACGAACCATATCCCGACGTCGGTAGCCAACCCATGGCCAGGCTGAAGATCTGGATCAGCAGGATTCCAAGCCAAAATGTTGGCATGGATTGCCCCATCATGGAAAGCCCCATCGTCATCCTGTCAACCGTCCCCAAAGGCTTCAGCGCAGACAGAAGACCGAATCCGATACCTACGACTGCGGCAAACATGATTGCAGCGAGCGCAAGTTGCAGCGTCATTGGAAAAAATTGCCCAAAGATTTCAAGAGTAGACATTTTCCAATACAATGACGTCCCAAAATCCCCCTTCAGGATACCTCCGATATAGCTGAAGAATTGGATGGGCAACGGCTGATCCAGACCGAGTTGCGACCGCAGCGCGGCGCGGTCGACGTCGGAGGCGTTTGCCCCCAGCATGAATACAGTGGGATCGCCAGAAATACGTCCCATGGAAAAGACAATGAAGCATACAAGGAACATGGTAATAAGCGCTTGACCGACGCGTTTGATAATAAACCTAGTCATATTGTACCTTCCGAATTTTAGTAATTTTTGAATCTTACCAAACCTTCAATTTCCTCCCGCCTCGCCCTTAAGCGGGCCACATACGGTCAATTCAGTTTCAGGTAGAAAATACCGTCGGTGAATACCGTTTGCGTGTTATTTTTCGTGTAATCGGCGACGCTTAGACCATAGGCATAGAACGTAGGAATCTGGACCAGGTTGACAAAGCTCACTTTGTCGATCATGATCTGCACTGCTTTTTCGATATCTGCTCTTCTGAGTTCCGGGTTCCCCTCCGACACCTGTTTGTCCCACAATTCGGACGTATCCGCGTCCGTCATCCAGGAGAGGCCATCTCCATTGGCAGCCCAGAGAAAATTAGAGGTGCCAATATCATAAGCGTTAGGCGATACACCCAACATCGCAAGTCCATCCACAGATCCCTTGATATACTCGGGGATGTACTGGCCTGCTTCGTGGAGAACAACCTCCGTCTTGATGCCGATGGATTCCAGATTGGTAGCAACGGCTTGTGCGGATTCAATCAGACCGGGAGTGGAACCAGATTGGTAAGCATGGATACGTATCGGTGTCTGAAATCCATTCGGAAAACCAGCTTCTTCCAGCAGCGTTTTTGCCTTCTCTGGATCATATGCTGTGGGCTTTACGTCCTTGGGCATACCAAACGCATCCGCACTATCAGGGAAAGGCAGCGCGGGTGTTGCCTGGCCACTATAAAGCGCTTGGGAAATCCCTTCCCGGTCAATTGCAAGGTCTATCGCCTTTCTTACGCGCACATCTGAAAAAGGAGAATTGGGGTCGAGCCGTTCACCGAACACAAACACACCCTGTGCCCCTGTGTTGATGCTGCGCACCTTGATGTTTGCGTTTGCCTGCAGCTCAGCAACGGACGAGTTTGGAACTGAGGCTGCCACGTCAATCTCACCCGCTTTGAGAGCAGCGATCATTGTAGAGGATTCCGGGATGATGCGCAAAGTAAGTTTGTCAACAGAAGGCGCGCCCAGAAAATAATCCTTGAAAGCTTCAAACTCGACGTTTGTCCCCAGCTTTTGGGAGACAAACTTGAATGGTCCATTTCCGATGGGAGCCTTAGTAAATGTTTCGTTGCCCACCTTTTCTATATGTGCCTTCGGCATAGCGGGGACAGAGTGCATATAGTAAAGAAACAGGGGAAATGGACGAGAAAATACGAACTTTACCGTATACTTATCAACGGCAGTGTAGGATTTCAAGGCATCGTAGAATTCAGAAACAGAAACCTCTTTATTAATTTCGGGGTTACTCATGCGTTCCACCCCGAAGATCACATCGTCTGAGGTCATTTCGGTTCCATCGTGCCAAAGGACGCCATTATCGAGAACCAGTGTCCACTCTGTGGAATCCTTGTTGCTACTCCAGGATTTTGCAGTGCCCAGCTCAGGATCGTATTTGCCATTGGCATCCCTTACAGCGTAATCCGTGTACAGCAGCCTGCTAATATTCTCGTTGGTATAGCCCGAAGGAATGGAATAATCCAAACGCTCCGCGCCTAGGTTTGCAACACCAACAACAATGGACTTTCCGGCTTCTTTCTTCGTACTTTCCCCGACCGATGGAGCTGTATTTTGTGTACTGCAACCGAACAAGCCTATCACCATAGTAAGAGCCGTCAGCAGACAGAAGATTTTTTTTATGAACGACATTTGTTTCATTTTCTTCCCCCCTAATAAATCTTGGTTTTTCTTTCATTCCCTCACTTAATTCCAAATTTTCACTCTTCTTGTAACAAGCCTTCTGGGCAGATAATGAATTACTGCACAATTATTGCTGATGCTGCGTATACCAAACAAACTGCGTCATTATGTTTCCTTCTATGTTTACATATGGTCGTTTCACCCTTGTGCTTTCCAGAGCTGTTCTCTTTTAGGCTTAATCCCGCTAACTTAACTTTTGAATCTGTTTCGGGTGTGAGAATCGATTACATCATCTATTTCTCCGATAAACCCTGCCGTCGAAATCAAGCCTACTCCTTTGATTTCAAGCATCTTCTCGAACCCCGGTATCTCTTTTGCCAGGCTTTCTATCCATGCCATCGTTTTTTCATACTGACGCATTTTGCTTTCATAATCCTATAATCCTCAAGAAGCATTTGCAGTTCATTCTCCGCAGATATCAAGCCTTTCGTTTTTCCAATCCAGTCCCTAAATACCTTGGTACTAATCCAGCGGCTGATCCTGTTTTTGTTTGCCGAAAGCGCCTTCATGATTCGCCATCGGCTTTCCATGGCTGTTCGTAATTCCTTGTACCCCCCTTCCGACAGGGATAGTTCTATATATCTTTGAAGCCATTGTATCCGGCTAGCTTCCCTGCCCATTCTTCCAGCATTGCAAACCCTTCTGCATCGTTATTGAATATCAGCAGCTTCCCATACTCTACGCCTCTGTAATTAATAGCCCTGGCGCAATGTGTTTCACTGCCTACTTCAATTCCGACAAACAGTGTCTTTTCTGTGATTTGATTTACTTGTTTACCATGCTGACGCTAGGTTAGAGGATCACATTGAATCAAAGATATGAAACTTTATTTCTTTTGCTTGTTCAGATAATAACATTTGTTTCATTTATTATCAACACCCTTTCCCAAATTTTCAGCGAATTTCGCGTATTTCAAAAAGTCGATTCCGAAAATTATTAGTCACTCATTCCGAATAAGATTAGCCTCCCTCTACATCCACCTCAAGGCGAATCCATTCATCCCTGATAGGTGTAGTCTCCGGATTGTCGAATGTCCTATGTGACAACGACAGAAAGGAGTTTACACGCATACCGAAGCGATGTTTCCTCTGAACATTTCCGGTAGGATCTCCTAAAATCCAAAAAATTGGATTAATTTCCTTTTTTGGGTGTTGCTTAGGTAAGTTATTAAAAACAAACTGTTTGACTTTCGGGATGTACACTGACCCTGTTACACCTCTACCCATTCAATCAAAAACATTTGTTCGAAGATAATAAAGTATTGAGCAGTTACTTGCTCTCCTACGTCGGTCAACATACGATCAATCGGCTGCGCAATGAATTGTACCAGCACATCCAAAAGCAGGACATGGGCTTTTTCGATAAAAATCGGACAGGTGACTTGATGTCCCGCATCACGGGCGATGTCAGCATCCTCCAGCAGCTCGTCTCCTCTGGGATGCTGCAAATGATCACGGAGTTGTTTACGTTTTTGGCGATTGCATTTTACATGCTGTATGTGAATCCGCTATTGATGCTGTGCACATTCTCGCTTCTGTTTTTGTTTACCAGAAAAGTTGGCAAACGAATGCGCTCTTCTTTTCGATCCGTACAGGCCAGCCTGGCTGCTACCCGCATCAGTGCCATCGTTGCTTATCTCGCCTATCTGCGTCTGCTCCAAACGCCAGTACGCCAGCTAAGCCGCATGATCAACTTGATCCAACAGTCAGCAGCAGCGTATGATCGCATCTCTGAAATTTTGAACACCAAGCCCAGCATTACGGAAAAGGAAAATGCCTTCGCGCTGCCTCCGCTACGTGGACAGGTGGAGTTTGAGCACGTTACCTTTGGTTATCAAGCTGGAATCCCGGTCCTGGGTAATTTTGATCTGCGGATGGCCCCAGGCACTGTGACTGCTCTGGTCGGGTCCTCAGGTGCCGGGAAATCAACCGTAGCGCATGAAAAAACCGCTACCCAACAGGTAACGGTTTTTTCATGTACTATTTCTCAGTGAACGACCCTCTTACATTTTTCACTTTCCGATCACCGGAGCCATCTTCCAAAATCGTTACATCTCCACTGACCTTATCGATGTCAATATTTCCGCTCCCATCCGAAATGGTCAGGCTTCCGTTGTGCTTGGTTATTCTCAAATCCCCAGACTCATCCTGGATTTCCACATCCCCGCCTGTATCCTCGAGGGAGATGTTACCAGATTCATCATGGATCAGTTTGAGTGCAGTCGCATTATTTATCTTGATGTCACCTGACTGGTCATCGATCTCCACTTCACCCGTGACATCCGTTATCGAAATATCACCTGAATCATCCTCGATAGTGAGCGACCCTGCAAGATGAGAAATGTCAATGTCTCCTGAACCGTCGGCTATCGAAACCTTTAAATTGGAGGGAATCGTAACCGTCAGATCAATATCCGTGTAGCGAATCCCGAATCCGCCACTCGTTTTTGAAACCAGATTTGCAGTATTTCCTTCTTTTTCGAGCGTAACGATAATGTCCTCTGCCGCGATATTTTGTGATTTTTTTATCGTCGCTTCGACCTTTATTGCGGTAGCTTGATCGTCGCCTTTTACAACCAAATCGCCTGATTCTGTCTGAATATCTAGTGCTTCAATGGATTCCAAAGGTAATTCCAAATGTCTCTTTTCCTCAACCATCTCCATGCTGCTGCAGCCAGCAAGGCCCATTGCCGCTAGCAGTAATCCTACTCCTATCCAACGTTTCATCTTTTTCTCCCTTGCCCCTCATTGATGTTGATTGGTTCTAGTGTAGCATGCATGATCGGGTGAGCCATCAGACCCTGGATTTGTTTTCCAGTCCGTCTGTGGACGGAGGGGGCAGATTGTTACAGACTTTTGGAGCAATCGCTGCTTACGGATCGATGAGCGTTTTTCGCTCCCACGCTTTGCTTCTCCAGCGGAAAAACATGACGATACCACGTATCCACTCATCTGCAGCCACTGCCAGCCAGACGCCGGCCAACCCCAGATTCGCGTGAAAAGCGAGGACGTACCCGAGTGGAAGGCTAATTCCAACCATCGAAATCAATCCCATATAGACGGGAAACTGTGCATCACCTGCTGCCCGGAGCGAATTGATCAGGACGATGTTAAACACCCTTCCTGTCTCGAGCAAAATGCTCAGCAGGATAATTTGTGTACTGATGCGAAGTATATCTGGGTCTTTTGTAAACAGTCCCATGATCGGCTCACGAAAAATAATGATCAGTGTATTGATGACAACGGTATAGACGAGGCCCCAACGCAAGCTTTTCCATACGCGTCCGTATGCCTCATCTCGTCTGCCGGCCCCGACAAGGCGCCCGGTGATGATCGCGGTCCCCATGCCAATTGCGACGCTGAACAAGTAAATAAACATAGAGATATTGAGGACGTACTGTCTTGAAGCTAGTGCCGCTGCACCCAGGAAGGTCACATAGTACAAAAAAACTGACTGACAGGCGTGATACGTAATTTGTTCAAATGCCGAGGGAATTCCCACTCTGCAAATTTTACTGACATACGATTTCGTGAGCGTTACGTAATCTTTGAGCTCTACCTTGACCTCAATCAGACGATAAAACGCCCAGAAGAAAATGAGCAAGCCCAGTCCTCTGCTCACTACCGTAGAGATCGCTGCCCCTTCGACACCCAAAGCCGGGAACCCAAAATGGCCGAAGATGAGCAAGTAATTCCCGATGACGTGAATGATGTTCATTCCCAGCGAGATAAACATGCTCTCTCGCGTAAAGCCGTACGTACGAATGATGCTTGCCAGTGTATTGATGATTGCTTGGAGAAAAAGCCCTCCGCCTACGATCGCTGTATACGACTGAGCCATCATCAAAATTTCGCCTTGCAAATTCACACTCTGCAGCAGTGCATTCCCATACAAGACAAATCCTGCACTCATCACGATTCCGATGATGAGGTTCAGGGTAACAGCAATCGCACCGACCTTTGCCGCGTCTTGCATTTTTTGGGAGCCGATATATTGAGCGACTACAATCGACGCTCCGTTCCCCACTACTTCCAGAACGAGAATCGCGATGAAAATGAACTGATTAGCTGCGCCAACCGCGGAAACAGCCTGATCAGAAACACCGCTTAGCATGAAGGTATCGGTAATGCCAATGAGCGTAAAAAGAAATAGCTCTAAAAAAATGGGCCACGTCAAAGCAAACAAATTGAATTGTTTGGCTTCCTGCTGTCCCTGTTGTTGCTTTGCGAGTGTTGCTTCCATGGTGTCACCTTTCTTGGCGGGATGCCCTGATTTACATTAGCGTCATCATTTTACACCGTAGCTCCTCAGGTTTGTAGAGACTTGGCCTTTTCTTTACATGATATTCATGAAGCATTTGCGAAAAAAGGCGAATCGGAGGAGAAACAATGGAAAAGAAACAAACACCGGGCAAATCACCCGGTGTTACTTGATTAGAAGTGGCTTGTTTAAAACTGGCTCGCCGCTTGCTGCAGCATCGCCTTGGTAACAGTTGGCGAATCGGACGCCACACGATACATGATCGTCTGCTCTCCAGCTTTGCCTACCCAGGACAGCTCTTGGTACTGATGGGATTCGCTAAACAAGAATTGGTCATTTTTCGTGTAATGCGCTTTTTTCCCATTGACCTCTACCGGTACATACGTTGTCGTTTCAGGCGTACTCACTTGTACATTCACCTGGTCTTTTGGAAGCACCTCTACCGTGACATAGATCCGTTCGTTTTGCTCGTTTTGATAGAGGGTCGTATATGCATCGATGGGAGACTCTGTTTTCGGAACCACTTTCCATACGACACTCTTCCCTGTCTCCCTGCTTTTTGCTTGCAGCTCCTGCAACCACTCATATCCTTCCTGCCCGACCATTACTCCAAAAGGCGTACCCAGCTTTCCTTCACGGAATGCAAAGTGGTCAGATAGCTGCTTCGGCATTGATGGCAAGGGAGCAGCTTTTTCATGGACAGCATTCCATTGTTTCCAATCCAGTACGACTTCAGGCTTTTCTACCCCGATGACTGGATTTTGCTGAAAGATCGGATGCTTTTCTTTTGCTAGTTCAGCAAAATAAACGACGGCCGTCTCCCCTGTTGCCAGCGTGTTCTCTGCGTTTGTCAGCTCACGGCGGATTTCTTCAGGGGTGATCCGCGTTAATGCAAACTCTTTATGAGCTTGCACCTCCATATGCACAGCGCCCTCGTCTACCTTGTACAGCAAGGTTTGAGTTGAAAAACCAAAGCCAGTAAGCAGGACGAACACTGCAGCCACATGGGTCAGTTTCGGGCGCAGCCCTTTTTTCTGCTGCTTTCCGCCCGCAAGCTCTTGCCTGATAGCAAATTTGATTCTGTTATCCAACGCCGGATCGCTTTTGAGCTCCCCTGCCGCCCATTCATACTCTTTTTTCAGCTTTTTCTCAATGAACATGAAAAGAAGCCTCCCTTCTATTCGTACGCTCTTCAAAATGCTCTCTTAGCTTTTTCATAGCCAAGTGGTGTCTCGATTTTACAGTTCCGAGCGGGATCTGCAACATCGCAGCAATCTCCTCCAGGGAACAGTTTTGATAGTAACGCAGCACGACAATTTCCTTCAGTTTTTGAGACAATTGCTCCACGACAGGCATGACCTCCAACTGATCGCTAATGGCCTCCAGTTTATCTTCCAATCCAGCGACAGGAGCTTCGTACCCTTTTTCCTTCACTCTCTCCAGCAGGCGAAATCTGCGCCAAATGCTTCGGTTCCAATTGCGAACCTGCCGAACAATCAAGCCGTTAAACCAAGCAGTAAAGGATTGCTCAGCATCGTACTTGTCGAAGCTTCGAATCAACTCCACATACACTTCACTCATGATGTCGTCTACATCTTGTTTGTGTGGCGCCAAAAAGTAAATCAAGTTGTAGACATAAATTCGAGTCACTCGATAGACTTCTTGAAATGCTTCTTCCTCCCCTTGGCGCATCCGGATGAGCCAAGGTTTTACGTCTATCTCTTTCATTGGCCGGCCTCCATTCAGGTCTTACATGATATATTGGCTCCCACCGCTCTCTTAGGTTCACTTTTCTTGCAACATTCGGTTTTCTGCTATGTAAAAAACCTCTATCAAGTGTTCTTTTCGTTGAGCATCGAATTGTACTCATGGATATGGAGTGGCTGCAATAGCGCCGAAGATCACCCTTTACATCTATTTTCACAACTATGCCATAATTGGAAGCCGATCACGCAATCTTGGAGAATATGCAAGGTGACTTCCTCCGTTCTTGGGGTTTTGGGTTTGGAAAAACTTCTCCAAGTTGGGTGAAGTCCCTTTTTTATGCCTGAAAAATCCTTATGTATCAAAGGGCTCTGGTTAATGCAAAAGGCTTAAACGCAGCAAGGCCACCGTCATACAGACGGCAGCCCCGTGACCTTACTCAGGTTGATTCTGAATCATATAAGCCTGTTGACGAGCCGGCGCAAGAACGACTTCGCGAATGTTTACACTCTGCGGGTGGTCATCAGCTAAAGGCCTTTTGAATTCTAAACTCCGTACCAGTTCAACCCTTGCTTGCCCAAGTCGACCCAGACACTCTTCGTATGGGTATACATATCCATCGCCTGCATCCCTAGTTCACGACCGAAACCGCTTTGTTTGGTGCCGCCAAATGGAGTTGTACTGTCGAGCATGCTGTACGTATTAATATAAACGTTGCCAGCCTGCAAGCCACGCGCCATGCGATGTGCCCGCTTCAAGTCGCTGGTCCAGACACCGGAAGCCAATCCGTACGTCGTGTCGTTGGCCAACCTGATTGCATCCTCCTCGTCCTTGAAGCGAATGACGGAAATGACAGGTCCGAATATTTCCTCACGCGCGATCGTCATGTCATTCGTGACGTTCTCAAAAATGGTTGGGGAAAAGTAGTACCCCGTCCCTGCCTGCGGATTTCGTTTGCCTCCCAGAACGAGGTTGGCTCCCTCTTCCAAGCCTTTCTCCACATAATGCTCGATTCGTTCCAGTTGCGTCATCGACACCTGTGGTCCCATTTGCGTCATCGGGTCCAGGGGATTTCCTACCCGGATGGTTTGCGCCTTTTTGCAGAATGCATCCAGGAATTGATCGTACACGCTATCCTGCACGAATAGACGAGATCCAGCGGCACACACTTGTCCTTGGGCAAAGTAGATGCCGAAGAGTGCGCCGTTCACTGCGTCTTCGAGTTCAGCGTCGGCAAAAACGATATTCGGAGATTTGCCGCCAAGCTCCAGTGATACTGGCTTGAGATGCTTGCTCGCTGCCTGCATGATCAATCTGCCTGTCGCTGTCGAACCGGTGAAAGCGATCTTGTCCACGTCCGGATGCGCTGCCAATGCATCCCCCGCTACCGCGCCGTAGCCTGGTACGACGTTGATAACGCCATCGGGAATGCCTGCCTCTTGAAAGACTTTCGCTAATTCCAGCATGCTGATCGGGGTTTGCTCCGCCGGTTTGATGACGATCGTGTTCCCAGCCGCCAGTGCTGGAGCCAGCTTCCACATCGCCAGCATGAGTGGGAAATTCCAAGGCACGATGGCACCAATGACGCCGATTGGCTCACGCAACGTATAGTTGAATCGATTGCCTGGGGAGGCTAGCGTTTCACCTTGCACTTTGTTCGCCAGCCCCGCGTAAAATTCGAGTACATCTATCGTAGCAGGCATCGCGATGTACTTGGTTTCGTTGATGGGCAAACCGTTGTCGCTGGATTCGACCTCTGCGAGATAATCGAGCTTCTCCCACATTTTTTGAGCGGCGCGATACAACAGTCTACCGCGATCCCCAGGTGCCATCTCTGCCCATGGTCCCGTTTGAAAAGCTTTTCGGGCTGCCTTTACAGCCAGATCGACATCTTCTGCTCCAGCTTCTGCTACCACACCATTTACTTCCCCAGTAGCAGGATTGAGCGAATCAAAGGTCTTGCCTGACAATGCTTGTACCCATTTTCCATCAATGAACAATTGGTAGTTCTGTGCCATCCTTATCTCCCCCGATTCTTTGATTGATTTAGCGTGGAATTACTTTTGCTCAGGCAAGTCCAAGGTTGGAGTCTGATCAAAGAAATTCCATGGCTTCAGCATCGCGTGCACCCACTCCGTAGGCATGATCGGCCATTCCTCCGCACGGGCGACGTGGGTCGTGCCTGTCGTCATCCAAACGACGCTGTCTGTGTTCACGATCGAGTCATTATTGGCGGTAAACTCTTTCAAACCCGTATCCGTCTTGGCACGATTCGGATATTTCCCCTCAGGGAATCGCTCGTCTCGGTTGTATTTCGTCACCCAGATTTGTTTATCCATGAAGTTCACGCGGTTATATAACCACTCATCCTTGCTAAACATGGCTCCTTTTGCTACTGGATGCGTTCCACCTGCATACGGGATGATTTGATAGGATACCGGATTGCCTACCTTGTTCTCTTTATTTGGATTGCTAAGCAAACGAATGGTCGAAGGATCAAAGTTTTGGATGGCATCCTGCTCGGTAGTGACCGTTTTTTGTTCGGTTACGATTGCACTCTTGCGCGGTCCGCCTGCCGTATTTTTCTCAATCTGTGGGTTGATCTCTGTCAGCACATTGCTCTCGCCATCCACGTCCAGATCGAGTCGGAAGTTGTAAATGTGCTGGTGGGTCGTCCCCACAATGTTATGGTCGATCAGCGTACCATAGCGGGTATCTTCTTTAGCAGTCGCATCGTGCATGGTAGACGATTTGACTGCCTTTACAGCTTCGATACCTGTCGCGCCGACATCGATTTTGATCGTTCCGTTCGGAGACAAGATCCAGTCAAAAATATAATCGTAGTTGCCCACCGTGCTGATCCAGCGAACGACCAGCTCGCGGCGTTCTCGGCTCACGTTGTCTTTGCCCATTTCTTGATGCTTGAACTCGGGTCCAGCGTATTGCTCAAAGATGGCTATAGCCTTTGGAATGGTGTACGGGTTGCCATCATTGTCGGAAATGGTGGCATCGAGCAACTGAGCATTGTCAGGCACGTCTGTCCCTTTTTGCAGGGAGGACGTCAATACACCCATTCCATAGTCACCGGAATCCAGATACGCTTTGAAATACCAGCCCACGTCCGGATCGCCATAAGGAACGATCATGCCGCCGAGAGATCCTTCATACATGATTTTTCGTTTGGTGCCATTGTCGTTATACGTCATCGTAGAGAGCACAGGGCCTACTCGGGAATCGAGACGTAGATGGAAATCCCAGTTGCCCCAGTGAATGGTGTTACCCTCGAGCACGTAGTTTTTCCCTTGCGGCTCTGTGATGGTAAGTGGTTTGACCGTCTGCTTGACCTGCTGATTTCGTCCATCATACGGGGTCGATTTCAACGGTACCGGAATCACTCCTGCGTCCTCGATCTTGATGACTTTCTTTTGTTCCAGGTCTACGATTGCTACAAGGTTCTCGATGGGGTGCGCCCAGTAGTTTCCGTCGCCCACATCCAGATAAGAGACGACCTTCAGCAACCGCAAATCTTGCTTCAAACCGTCTGCCTCATTGAAGTATCCGACCGTGAGTGGCGTGGCGACCACCTTTTTCACATCGTTGATTCCCCGCTTTTTGAGAGCATCCGCGTACTCTCGGCTTTCCTCGATGGCTGTCTGCACGGTCTGGAAGTCATCCAGGATGACCATCCCGTGTGCCCCCTCTATTTCCTTCCAGGAGACGAGCCTTTTCGTGACGAGATCTACCTCGCCTTCGATGACGTTCTTTCCGTCTAGCATGACCACATTCGCTGACCGCTCGAATGCTTGCTTTTGCCCGTACACCCAGCTCCATACCTTGGCTTTATCAGGTTCTTTTAACGATATTTGCGTAAAACGCAGGCTCTTTTTATAGGATTCGGATGCTTTGATGACGTTCACCACGGTATTGATTTCTTCGGCAGTCAGTGGATTGAGAGGATGCTCTTCCTTTTGGACCGAGACCGTCTGATCCAACTGTGACTGAAATACTTCGTTGAGGAAGTGATGGGATACGTAGAGTGTTCCGTTTTTATTGACGACAGGAGCCTCCAGTTGGACAGTCTTTCCATTGACCCTTGCCTCTGCCTGATTGGCCTTTAGCATGACAATGGTTCCCTCTCTCTTGATTTGCGCTGTCTGCGTGCTGCTATCCCAGGAGACGGTTCCGCCGAATTCCTCGACCATCGATTTAAGAGGAAGGTATTCCGCCTCTCCTCCGTGCGCGTTGGCCTTTTCGGCAAATGGAACTGATGGCGACAATGCGAATGTCAGAGCAGTTCCGAGCGCCGCTGTAGACATCATGATCTGTTTTTGTAGCATCTTTCTGTTCGTCTTTTTTTGCTGCATGAAAGATCCCCCCCATTTCAACTCTTTGCACGTCCATTTTATGGGCAAGTTCCGGGGCCTGTATTGTAAAATTCGGAACTATCAGTTTTCTCCCGTTTGGTTCATACTAGTGGTAAGTACTTATTTTGTTACCCGACGACTTTGTAAAGGTGGTTATGGATGAATGAATCGCGTTGAAATTGCTGCCAATTTGCCGCCTGTCCAATACGGTTTTCGGCTGGAGACTAGCAGCTATCAAGAGAGGCTCGTCTCCTACCTGGACCAAACAGTTCTTTACTATCAGTACGTCACGGGCAAGACCGTTGACGCGATTCGTGTCGTGCCTGATGGCTGTATAGACGTGCTCATCTGCTGTGATCCAAAGCGACCGCACTCTTTGATCTGTGGTACCATCCTGCAAGGAGAGAGTATTCCCTTTTATGCAGGAGCCACGTATTTCGGGATTCGTCTCACCCCTTTGCAAAGCTTGCATATTTCTCCTTCTCCGTTCCGAGATTTGATCGACAGACAGCTTCATTTGGGAGATGTGGTTCACGGCGTCAGCAGCCTCGTTGATGACATCGCGGAAAAAGCATCGTTTTCGGAGAGAATTGCCCATTTTGAACGTTTTTTGTTGCCCAAGCTGTTGTTGACTGAGCAACCGTTTGGATGGCTCTCCTACTGTTTGCAGCAAATCTACCAATCCAAAGGGAATGTCACCATCGATCAGTTAGCAGAGGACATCGGTTTTTCCACCCGCTACATCCGAAAAAAATTCGTAGAGACGCTCGGACTCTCGCCAAAACAATACAGCCGAATTACTCGCTTTCAAAATACTTTGTCGTCCATGATGAACCGTACGACTACCTCCGGCACGCTCGCAAGCGAACACGGCTACTACGATCAGGCCCATTTCATCAAAGATTTCAAGCATTTTAGCCTGTTCACCCCCATGCAAATTGTCATGCTGATGCAGCCCCCACTTATTTCCAAATAATTGCGGAGTTTCGCGGAAAGTTTTTATGAAAAAAAGGCACCCTGCCCGCTTTTCGCAGTGGGTGCCTGTATCTGTATCTAATGGCCGTAGACTTCTTCTGTCATGATTTGCTCAAGCTTTGTATTTGCCCCTCCACGTTATCCTGACAGATGCCCCCGTGATAGCAAATCACAGTCTTAATTTCTAAGCCCTGCAGCTTTTTAAGGGACTCAAGCGCAATGTCCATATCCAGCGTCGCTTGCGGGACCGGGACGGATGGATCGCTATTTTGCCGCCAAAAGCTTCTGCCTCTAACGTAATCATTTCTACACCAGTTGCAACCTTCATTCCTGTCTCCTCCTCACACCATCAAGAATCCTGCTTGTGCAGCCGTCTCGCACCTGTTGATTGTAAATGTGTTGGTTTAAACCTCAAACTTGCTAACATAACGCAAATACTCTTCCATCTCATCTAAATCATACCGATTTCGCATAAAGGCATCAGGATGAATGACGATGGTGAGCCTCTCGCTGAATTTGCAGTCTTCCACTGCACGCATAAAAGTATTTACAATATCGTGGATGAGCTCAAAACGGTTCACATTCAAACGGTTTCTTCCGCTCCCCATTACCGGGATGATTAAATGTTCTTTTCTGCCTCGCTTGCCGATATATTCCCACAAGGCTTGTAATGCATACCGAAATTGCTCACGATTCGGTATGGCCCTGCCATGCTCATTTAGTTCAGCCGTAGCAACTACATACGCGCCCTTCACTTTCGCGGATTGAAGTTCAAGACGGGCAACCGTTCCTACTGGGTAACTCATTACTTGATCACCTTGTAGGGGAACCGTTTCATGTGGCTCATGCTTGAGTGCGTTTTCCAACGCCAAATCAAAGGCCTTCGAATTGTTGTAAAACCTGCTCTGAAGCTGAGCTAGTATGGCTCCCTCATCCAGATGATCGTGTTTAAAGAGGCAATTTGACGGAATGATGACAGCCCCATCACCCACTTTGAAGATATCATGAACGGTAATTCGCAATGTGATGTCCTTGTCCGGCAGTTTGACTGTTCGGGTAAGTCTCGGACGACTCATCCAGATTGCTAGTACAATCCCAAAGGTTAGGACTACCCAAACAGGCGGTTTCCACGGGGCACCATCTCTTTCGAAGAAAAATCCAGCAAATTCGGTAAAGGTCCACACGACAGAAAACGTCGCGATCCAGTGGATCAGAAAACGTTTGATCACAAACGAATACTTCCACGCATGCGTTGAAAAGAAGACCTTTATTCGTTTTCTCAAAGAAAAGTTCTCCTTTCCATCCCCCAGCCTATAGTTGCTGGATATTTACCGCCCGTTCCTTGTCAGGAACAAAGGACTGAATTTTAATCCGAACCGGCCCTTCCGGATAACGTTGTAGATGAAACGCCTGAAAGTGTTCCTGTAAAAAACTGAATTTCCGCCGGAAAAGGGTGGCGACCTGCGGATTCGCTGTCGTGAAAAAAATTTGGGTTCCGTTTGTAATGGTGATCTGCCTCAAAAAGTCAAGCAATCCTAACACATTCAACTCATCCATGTTAGCCACCGGTTCATCAAGCATGAGCAACTTCGGCGCTGTATCCATGACCAGATGCATCACGAAAAACACGGCAAGGATCACAGTCGTCCGCTGACCCGTGCTCATCTGATTGATTGTGCAGCTCAAGGCGTGTCCCTTTCGCTTGGCAACGATCTGGTTGTTTTCATTCCATTGGAGCGATTCAAATTCATTCGGTGCATGCAACGCTACGAATAGTTGACTGATCGCCTCAAAGTTGCTTCGGACAAATTCATCTCCGTATGCTGCCAGCTGTTTCAGTCCCGAGAGCACGTCCAGCGCGCGATGGCAGCGATTGAGCCGTTCCTTTTCGCTCTTGATCTGCTCTTTCAGCTCCAATGCTCTACCCTCTTGTTGCTCCAACAGTAAGCGCGGCCTGAGAATATCCATCAACCTCGAACACTCCGCAATCAACTGTTCCAGATAAGAGCGCCAATCACGCCATGAGTGCTCCCAACTGATGTGAACGTTTAGCTCGCGCAACCGCTCATATGCTTTTTCGGCCGACACAAGATGCTGTCCGATGCGAGAAAGCTCCTTCTCCTGTTCTGCAAGCTCTTCCATCCGTCTTGTTAATTCGATGCGGTGATTCTCTGCTTGTCGAATCAACCCTTCAACCATTGCGGATTCTTCACGAGCCTTCTCCATTTCCTGTTGGTGCCACTCCGCTCTCTTCTCCAGTCCAAGCACCAGCTGCGGCCCCGTCGCCTCAGGCCCAAGCTCTACACGAACGGATGCGAGCTGCGAGGACTCCAGAAGAGCATCCAGCTCAGCTATCGTTTTTAATGCAAAACCTCGACGGTCCAATTCTTGCGCTTCCTGCTCAAGCTGTTGACGCTCTGCTGTCTTTCGTTCCAGTTGTTCGGTGCATGTTTTCAGCAAGCGCTGCAAGGAAGGAAGTTCAAAGGCTTCCGGGATTTCATCCAAAGCCAAGCGGTCTTTACGTGCCCACAGATAAGCATGCAAGTCCTGGAATCGAGTCCATAAACGATAGCGTTCTTTGGCGTTTTCATAGATTTGTTGATGGCCCTGCAAGCGTACTCTGAATTCCTCTTCCACTTCCAGCAGTTTGGTAAGCCATTCGTCGTCCGCATGGATTCCTTTTTCAATGGCATGCAGCAGTGTTTCCGATGCCGCATGATCATGCCCGCACATGGGGCATCGGGATTCTTCCGGATTGGCTTCCAGGTAGCGCCGACCTTCCGCCTTTATTTCCGAAGCAAGCCTTTGCAACAAAGAAGAGCGTTCCTGTTGGGCCTTTGTTCGCACCCTCGCTTCTTGATACTGCTGCTTCGCATGCTCCCACTGGGCCTCTGCTTCGTCTATCTGTTTTCTGGCTTCATTGCCATCTGCACGCTCAATCTGTACATCCGTCAGATCTCCGTACAGGCGATGCAAGGCCTCCACTTCCATCCATTCCTCTTGAAGAACCGCCAACCTCTTTTGGACCCATTTCCTGCGATCACGGGAACTGCTTTGATCAAACAGCTCCACTTTGCTTTGAAGCTCCCAGGCTAGTTGAAGGTACCGATCACGTTTTTTCTCGTGATCCGTCATGAGAATGGACAACGCATTCCGCTGCTCCGCTAATTCCTCCGTAGACGAAACCGTCTTCAGCAGTTCGGTTAGTTCGTTCTTTTGGTTCTGACAGCTGGCCTGTTCCTCTTGGTTGGCGGCCAACGCTGAATGTACCTGGCTGCCGTTCTGAATATCCCCCAATTCCGGATGGATCAGAGTGCGACTCACGATCTCCAGCTCTGTCAGTCGAGGCTCCACATGCTGCAGCCATGCTTCGACCTCAGCCAGAGTGGCGTCCTCCTCCAAAATGGGGTAGGCATAGTTGCAGTTCTTCATCCATTTCGCAATCGCGGTTCGTTTCGCGGCAGCTCTGGCTCTCATCAGTTCGGTTTCTTGTGTCTGTTCGTTTTGCTGCTCGCCAAGCTGTGCTTCCAGATTTTCCAGCGTGCGCGAAATTCGATTGGCTCTTTTCTGCACTTCCTCTTTATACTGTGTCCATCTTCTCTCTACACGCTCTAACTGTTCACCGTAAATCACACGGGCAAAAGCAGTCCGGTAATCGATTGGATTGTCATGGTTAAAGCAAAATTGATGGACGGCCTCTGAAGAAAAGTAATTATACTGATGAAACATGCGATTGATCTGACTTCGCGCTTTAGGCGCTACTCTCTGCCTGTAGTACGCGATCTCCCGCTCTTTCTTTTCCAGTTCGGAAGGCATCCCCGAGAATACCCGACCATCTCCCATAAAAGTCATTTGTCCATCCCATGTTTCTCTCACTTCCGAATCAGAAAGCAAATTCCGTTGGATCGCCCCGGTAAATGCCAGCTCGATGCACTCTAGCACAGAGGTTTTTCCCATCCCATTCGGACCCGACAACAAATTGACTTGAGCAAACTCCAAAGATGGCGCTCGTGACAAAAAATGCGAACGGTACTCTTCCCCAAAATGCAATGTTCGAATCGGGCCCGTCGGCTTTTGCGGGAGATCTGTCATTGTTTCCATATAGTGATCCTGCTGAACCGACTCCATCGCATCGTTCAGATACTGTTCAATGAGAGCCTCACGATAATCCTGCAGACAAAATCCAAGACCGGCAGGAGCCAAAGCCTGTTCCCACTCCTTGAGAGGGTCGGCAGCGATTTGTCCATCCATGCGAGTCGGCAGTTTTGCTGTCGGCAGCCGCTTGGCAAGATCGGCCCAGGCTACGATCAGCTTCTTGCCGTATCGTTTTCCCCGCTCCACTCGCACCATTCGCTCAAGCGGTACTTGCTTCAAGTCCTCCTCTTCCAATATCAAGCACAAATACAGATTCCAGCTCCAGTCCCCTTTCAATTGAAAGTAAAACGGAGCCAGCACTTGCTCCTCAAACTTCTCATATTCCTGATGATTGGCCGTAATGCCTAGAAAGTCGTCCAACGCCATCGGGATCAAAATGTATTTGCCAAGTGTAACCCCCTGCCATCTATGCGTCGCTTCATAAACCTCGCCCCAAAAATGGTGTTTCCGGACAAAGTTTAGACCGCAAGTACGAATGAGCTTAATCAAACGGTTGTTCAATAGAAACACCTCCATGAGAAAATTCGGGCCGATTTTCTACCCGGTCAGGCTTGGTGAATTCGTCGCTTACATGAGGGTAGTGGGCAATTTCCCCCGTTACGTCTTTTGTGGAAAAGATACAAATGAAATCTTCCAGCCAGGCATGACCGTACGGTATCTCGCGCAAAATCCGCTCCGCCGTCTCTTTCATTTCACTTTCTCTCTCCACATAGCACACAAGGGCTCCACTCTTTTCATTCCCCGATTTTGGGAGCAAGTTGAAGGGAGCTCGCCTGGCTAACGCAAACGTATACTTTCCTTGCAGTTTTCGGAGCTGGGCGGGAAGAGTTGTGGGATTTTTCAAAATTTTGATTAGGTTCGCCACCCTGTCCGCCTGACGTGCCCTCCCTAACTCACAGGCATCGTCGATGTGATAGCTAATCCGGGAGCTTTGTTCAGACGCAGACATGGTGAGCTCCCCTTTTTCCAAATGACCCAGGCAAAGTCCAAAAAAGATGTCCCGCTCTTCGATGCTTGCATGGATGGGATAGGCAAATTCATCCGTGGCCTCTAGCATCAATCCGTCAGGCAAGGCGGTTTGAAAATGCAGGGTCGAAGCTTCCCATCCATCGTTTCTCTCATTAGGCAAGTACAGCTTGACTGCTTGTACCGTACCCGACGTTTTCACAATGGATGGTCCACCACCATATGGCTTGCGGACAACAAGCAACTGAAGATGTTCATTCTTATGCGCGAACCACACTTTATATTTCCGATATCTCTCAAACGCAAAGCCCAGTCCATGCTTTACGTTCTCGTTTCGAATGCTGCGCAGCTTTTCTGCCCACTGGTCGTCCCCATAGTTGAAAAATCTGCGATAGATACCTGACCACGGATTTTGAACCGCATGTTTTTCTCCTGGCCGTCTTTCCGGGAAAATGGTGCTGCCTGCGGCCCAATTGGCGGTGATATAGACAGTGGAGTCCCCCCATTCCTGACTAAACAGATTGTTCCGCAAGCTTGCCATTTCTCCGTTTCGCGGGGCGGGATTCAGCTGAGGATGCAAAATGATCAGTTTCCGCTCATTGCCCCTTGGGTAAAAAATGCTTGAGTCTTTTATGCCTGGATGATAAGCATCCGCGCAAATGACGGATACAAGCTGATTCGGTTTCTGATTGCCAAAGAAAATGACGTTCTCTCCTCGAGAGAGTCCATCCCCCTCGCAAACAAACAGGTCTTCTCTCATCGGTTGAAGCTTTAGTTGCGGTACGATGCAGAGCTTGTCTGCTTGTTTGGATTGAAAGATATACAGAATGAAACCGGCAAAGTTTTTGATATAGGCTCCATCTAAAACCTTTTTGCCGACATAAGCATGATCCGACCATTCATTTAACTTATTCTCGAATGTCTCCCAGGGAACCCCTTCAGAGCACAGGCACCATAGCTTATTCGGATGCGGTTGCAAGTCCGGAGTACCAATGATTTCGTCTATCAACTGGATCGGGATTGCGTACTCGGGTGTGACGAAGATATCGGCTCTATGGACTCTCGCCAACTTAAGAGCCTCCCTGCATTTCTCTGCATGCAAAATGCTTGCATTTCGAACCCCCAACTCAGGATTCGCGAATACATCCCCTTTGCACTGCATGCGCAGTAGACGAAATGTTGGATCCATAATCTCCAGAAAGTCAAAAGAAGGCACTACGCTTTCGCCCTCATCCCCAAAGCACTGTTCAATCGGGATGACCGATATCGCCATCGAAGTTCCCTCCCCACGCTAGACAATTCCATATTTTTACTATTACTATAATAGCATTGACGGAAAACAAAATAAATATAGCTTGTATATCATGCTCTTCCTTTTTCCCCTATGATCATACTATTTTTGAACACGAAAAAACCCTGTAGCAGTATATATTAGGCCGTTACAGGGTATAAGTCATATAACATATTAAAGTTGAAAACCTATGACATATCATGTTCAAAACTGTGACATTTTATATGAAAACCACATCGAAAGCGGTTTTCTATGGCGTAGCTGGTTTGGCTGTTTTATCAGGTGTGCTTACTTGGTTCATAGGAGCAGAGCCGACAACCGGTTCGATTTGCGGGTCCATCATAAGACGGTACGCTGGAATCCATACAGTCGCTGCAGGAACTCTCACATGCTCTGTTGTCCCTGAAGCAGATGGGTCTTGCCCGTTTGCTCCCTCCCTATTTGGTGCTTGTCCCCAAAACATGTAGCCACCCCATGTACCTGCAGCCACCAGGACGATTAGTCCTGAGGTCATAAACGCTTTGCTCTGAAAGAGCTTGACAAACGGGTTTGCTGTTTCACTCCGTACTTCCTCCAAGAGCCTGCGAAAATCAGCATTTCGAATCGCAGACCAGCGTTTTCGCCATTCTTTATTCCGCAATCTGCGCCCTTTGTCCTCCAGGAAGAACTGTTTGAGTGCTTGTCGGTAAGCAGGCATCATGTCTTTACCTTCAAAAAACATCCGCTGTGTCATCGTCCATTGAACAAACGCATGTACAACAGCCTCTCCGCCATTTTGCTGGACATAAGAAAGCATTTCTGCAAAGTGAAAGCCTTCCTGACCGAATTGATCGTCCCGATAAAAGACGAGCGCCACCAGTGGGAAGCTGTCCTTGTCCAGGGGAGTGCCGAGCATGTTTTGAATGATGCGCTGCTGTGCCTCCGTCTCATCCGGGTCCCATTTGCGGAAAAACTCTGCCGGGTGGGGCGTGCTTTTTTGCTCAAGCAGCAACGCCAGATTGAGGATCAGCTCCTGCTTCTGGCGACTTTCCAGATCCAGTGTCCCGAAAAAGCTCTGCGGCTTCTCCTCCAACAGAGCGACAACTTTTTGAAAATCTTCTTTTGTGAGCGAGTCCAAAACAAGCTGCTTCAAGAGGGACTTGTCCAGCTCGTCCAACAGCTCCTCCGCGTATCCGCGTGTACCGTCCAGATTTTCAAAAAACTGATGATTCGAAATGGCTACGTCCAGCTTCTGCCTTTCACGAACGAACAGGCTCAGCAGCTTTTCGATCGTTGCCGTAATGAAAAAAGGATTTCGCAGTGCTTGCGGAGCCGTTTCTGTCCAGAACTTGATTTCTTGCAGCAGCTGACCTATCTCGGTCACAGCAGCCAGACGCTCACCCAAATAATCTTCAAACAACGGCTTTGCGAGCTGCTTATGCCCTACAATCGACCGCATCATAAAGCCAAACAGATCCTGATTGTTGGACAAATGCTTGTACACCTCTGCCACGTAGCCGCTCTGCCGGAGGGCTTTTGCTTTCATCAGCACATCCATCACATAACGGATGAGCTCCATTTGCAGGCTGTTTTGCTTGGTTGCCCCGTATGACTCGATCATCTGTTGGATCGTCGCGCCCTCCGGAAGCTTTTTCGTAGCCAGGTCTTCTGCCTCCACGCGAAACAGCGCGCTTTGCAGATCGAGCAAACGCTGCTTGCGGGACAATCCCGTGTGCGCCAGATAGCTGTTCAGCGCCTGCCAAACCCCTGCGCGATTTCGGTCATAGACGGACATCCGCCCTTTTTCAAGCAAATAGAGGGCACATAGCTCGTAATAGGTGCCAAGGCGCAGCGTAATTGAGGTGTCAGCCCCGGCAAGCACTTCCTCGCAAAAGGAATGAAACGACGTGAGGATGCGCGAATCGTTCAGGAATTCCCATGCAAAGTCGAGATACTCATGCACTCCCTCTTGCAGGTCAACATTATGGATGCGTCCAAGGCCCAAATCAAACAAAAAGTCCTTGTCGCTGTGTCCGCCTCCAGATCGAATGCTCCCTTTTTCGACGAACATGACATGGATATGCTTTTTGCTCTCTGGTTCATTGCTGTAAGTGAGAAAGCCAAAATGCCTGCGCATTTCATAAGGCAGGCAGCTATACAAAATCTCCAACAGACCGGAAGCCATAGATGACAACCCGCTGACCTCAATATCCAGACTGATGAACACTTTCTTTTTTACCGAGAGCGATGACATCACCGCATACAAAAGCTGCTTGAAAATCCGTTCGTCTACGCCCAGCTGCGAGAGCCACTTTTTCCGATCGCCTAAAGAAACAGGCTCTTGCGGTAGAGCTTCCAAAGACGGCAGCTCTTTACCCATGGAATCATCATGCTGGCGGGCAAAGGCACGTACCCCAAAAATCTTGCTCGGCTCTTTGATGAACTCATCGCGCCGCTCGGTGGGAATGACGTAATTGTGGCTGAAAAATGTGTTACGCTGCCCCGTAAAGTCGGCCCCGACAAATACGCTTCTGCCAAGCACCATCTCGCCTGAATCAGTGTGAAAGCAGACGAGCGCCTCTGGATAGAGCGACAGATCTCCCTCCGCTCTTTCTTGCAGCTCTCGTGGCGCATGGTAGACGCAAAACGGATGGAGCGTCTTTTTGATAAATGTATTGTCCAGCCCTGGCGATTTGGCGACAGTATCGTATCCTTCGTTCGAACGGAAAATCCCCTGTCGCCCGCGGGTGTAGAACTGCTGCAAAATGGGCTGACGGCTCACTACCGCTCCCTCCCCTCGATGTAATCCAGTTGATGCATTAACCAGATAAACGGCTCATCGACCCGAATCGGCGTCACGACACCACTTACTTTCTGGTTAATCGGATTGCTTCCCAGCGCGGATACAGCGAAGTAGGCCGTGTTGGTAAAGTAAACCTCCAGTGCGTCTTTAAAAGGTCGATCGACTTTCTCAATGAAGCGGCTGATCTCTCCATTGATGTTTTCGAATTCCGTCGTATTCAAATATTGCTCATGGACAAAATTGCGGAAAACATTGCTGTTGGACTTGATGTATTCGCCGTCCTCTTCCTTGATCAGATGAAGCATATCGCTCTTGGTCAGGACAACAGCCGCTGGAATGTGCGTCTTGCTCTGTTCCTGATAGCCGATGAAGTTTTCAAACAGCGTAATGACTACCTCGCGCGGCTCATCGTATCTGGCCGTAAACTCGCCTGGCTCATCGCCAGCCTGCAGCATGACCCGATCGCGAATCGTCTTTATTTGCAGCGGATCGACGAGGAACAGAATGCCTGATGAATTTTTCACATGCGCGGCATACAGCTCCAAATACTCCCGATCGACCATCCCTTCACCCGCTACATCAAAAAAGACAAGGATCAGCGGTGCCTTTTCGCTGTCTTTGAAAATGAACTGAAAAATAAACGGCTCTTGCCGCTTTTCTTTTTGCGTGGAATCGAGGAGTTGTCCCCGTTCAAACAAAGGGGCTTCGTAATTCTCGCGGAACTTTCGACTGATTTGCGCATTGAGCGGCATACATGCAGCATCAAAATGATTGGCGGTCGTATTTTGCAGCGTATGGATGAGGGAAGTCATGTAGACAGACTTGCCTACCTGGGAAGCGCCTACAATGGAAATGATATTGCTCGGCGCTTTCCCCGCCGTGATGGGCAGCTCGTTATGGCACTTCGGGCACAGTCTGCGCTTGGACACCATTCCATAACGATCTGTCACGCCTGCCAGTACATGATCGACGTACAGATGATTCTCGGGCGGAATCGATTCCGGGTCGATAATCGCTTCCAGCTCGTCAATGGCATCCAGCCCGAATTTATCCCTGTACTGATTGAGAATCTCGTCCTCCTGCAAGGCATAATCCTCGTCGTCCTGACGATGATGGGTTGCACGAAAGACGACCTGATCCGGCTCGAATTTGGCAAAGCAGTACGGGCAGACAATATCGTAAAAAGGAAGTCTTTCCTTCACTGGCGGCTTCTTCTCAAACATGTTTTTCAAAAAAGTCAGCATGGCGCTCCCCTCCTATTCGGGTATCAATTCGTACAGTTCCCCGTACTTTTTTCCATCCGTAAAAAAGAGCCGAATGACGTCCTTTTTCTTGACCTCGATCTCTGGCATCAGGTTGACTCCAGGCTCCAAATCGCGGATGAAGGCGTACCTGGTACCATCATCCTTGTGAGTCGGGGGTGATCCTTCTTTTTTGACGTAGCAAAGCACATCCTTAGGGATCGGAATCTCTGAAAAAATGCGGATTTGCAAGGATTGATACGAGCTGAACCAACTGCGTCCCCGCTTGAAGGAATAGATGATTTTGGCTTTTCCGGTGCTGACATGGATGATGTGCGCCTCGCCGCTCGGAATCAACAGCACTGGCTTGCCATTTTGAAGCCGGCAGGGGAAAATCCGGTACGTAGAGCGTCCAATCCCCTCCGTCTTTTCTCGCAAGCCTTTGTGCACCTTGTATTCCTCACGGGTGTACAGCTTTAGCTGACCCTCGTCGATCGCGGTCAAGTCAAACGGGCTGTCGAATGGGGATTTGTGCACATAGACACAAGGAACATTCTCTGCCCAATACCAGTTGAGCACGTACTCGCTCCCCTGGTATTGGCATGTGACATCCTTGATTAATCTCTCTTGCGTTTCTTCCCTATTGATCATGACTCATCATGCTCCCTTACAAATCAAACCGCTTGCTGTTTCGATTACCAGCTTCCAGAGCGCGCGGGCTTTTTCTTCCTGGAAGCATCCGCTTTTGAAAAGAGGACCCTCCACTTGCCGAAGCTGGGAAGAAAACCGTAAAGATCGTTAAAACAACTGCCAACAGGGCGCAAGCAATCAAGCGCACCACCATGTCGAGCAAATCAATGGACATAAGGCCCATCTCCAATACCAGACCAGCGAGCAAACCCGCTACCGCTCCGCCAATCGTAAAGCTTTTTGCCAGATGGCGATTGTCAAAAATCAGCCCCAATGCCAACCCGAGCAGCCCTCCAATAATAAGCAGGCTAACCACGCGCAAAATCGTGTAAAAGAGGCTTTCCTCTGTCGCACCCGTCCGCTCCGATACCAAGGTACGGTCTTGTCTGCTCATATCGTAAATCTGGCCAAAAATTCCTGTCATCTGGTCGGCGTGCTCGACATTGAAATACTGGCCCCCTGTTTCTGCTGCAATCTGTTCGAGCAGCTGGGTTCCTGCCGCATCGATCTTACTCATGCCCACCGTATGAATCAAGACATGATTTTGTTTGAAGGGAGCCAGTGTACTGGCCATATCCAAATTGCTATAGCCATCAGACATCAACACTATAGTACTGTTCTCCACTTGATTGGATGCCTGCAACTGTTCCAAGCCTGCTTGCAGCGCAAGGCCAATCCGGGTGCCTCCATCCGTTCCTGTATGATTGAGCAGCTTTTGGACCACTTCATCTCTGACCGATTTACTGTTAAGCGCCACCAAAGGCTGCAATACGTCTATCTGATCATTAAAGGTCACCACGGCAACTTTCATGTCGCTGTCCATTTTCTGGACCATGTCTGCCGCTGCCTTGAACAATTGATTATCCGGGTCAGATTGACTCATACTGCCCGACGTATCCAGCACCATGACGATATTGCCCGCACCACTTGCCTGCTGAAATTGCGAGCCGTACAGGAGCTGGAGCAGCATCGAAGCGACCCCGACCATCACCAGCGTGCTTGGTACGAGCATTTTCCAGGAGAACCCCAGATAACGCTGCTTCCATCCGAATCCGTTTAGTCGTGGCGAAATCATTTCCGCGATCAGGCACATCAATCCTACGAAAAAGGCATATTGACCAAAATAAAGACCCATTAACGCCCATTGCGGAAGCTCACCAGCTAATTGATCCAGAATCACTTCTCCCACTAAAAATCCAATTACGCCACCCACCAGGCTACATAAAACCATGAGCAGACTCAGCTTTCTTTGACTCATGACGATTCATCCCCTCCCCGGCGGTGAAAGACAAACCCGCTCTCCTCATAGGAAGCATGGTATTTCTTGTTGTTGCGGTAAAACATCAGGTCTTCCGTGCCAAATCCGCCCATCAGGTTGATTTTTTCAATTCCACTTTTTTGCTCCTCGTGGATACAGCCCAGCTTGTAGGTTCGCCCTCCCTCTGTTGACCGCAGAACATACTGGACAAAGTCATTGTGGATATCAGCAAACAAATACTTTTCCTCATAGCGGTGTTTTTGCAGGAAATGAAAGACTTCAATGTGGACCGCAGCGCGCTTTTCGAGGGCAAGATCCAGGTCTTGGAACAAGTCCTCCTTGGTCAATACGGTCCTGTTCTCATAAGCAGCAGCGACATTGGCACGTGCGAGCAGCTCCGCTTCAAAGGACAAGGCAAATGACGAACGGGTAAGAATCTCAGTCCGGCAAAACTGGCATAAACGCTCTACCAATCCAACGATTCCGCTTTGGAAAAGGAGAGAGCCATTGCCGATATACCTTGATTCCAGATAGAATCCGGTCCCTCGCTGCGCTTCCAGTGACCGGATCGTCTCGCTCACGACAGATTCATAGTATTCGTCCATGTTTTTGCCGAGATAGTCGGATGCTTCCCTGACACTTTTCTGTGCATTCTCTCGAAGCTGTTTCTGTAGGGCTTCCAGCTCTTCTACCTGCTGTCCAATCTGCTTGTGAAGCTTCTCAACCTGCTTTTCTAAGTGCAAGAGGAGGGCAAGCGTCAATTCCCACTCCAACAGCTCGAACTTTTTGCTGTACACCACATGAAGCAAATGACGGACAAACGTTCTGACGCGTTCTTTATCTCTTGTGAAAAAACCGCCAACTCTAATCTCCTGTCGATCTACACGCTCTAGGTAGATATCATCCAGTTCAGCTTTTGTATACTCTAGTTGACGTGTAGTCTCCCGAATACCTGTGCGCAGCTCTTCCAAAAGATTCGCTCCGCTTGCCTGCTCGCTCGTCAACTGATAAGCGGCATAAAGTCCCAATCGCTCGTCATCAATCCATTCTCGTTGGATCAGGTGCGCTAGCGATTCCCGTATGGCGAGGCTTTCTACTCGCTGTCTGGCCCCACGTGCAACATTGGTTTCAAAAAAAGCTTGGCTGCTACCGTCAAACAAAGCGAGCTCTGCTTCCCTCAGATTCATACCGGAAAGCTCACTGTAGCTTACACCCGATGTCATCAACCCGATCATTTCTTCAAGTGTATGATCCTCTGGCATGATCGACCTGATTTTACGCTCTAAATCGTTCGCGGTGAGCCCCAGCCTTTCCCTTGCCTTAGTTTTCGGGAGATTCTCCCCAGCCTTTAGCCGTTCCCAATACCGATCAAAGACGGCTGAGAGCACCGTTAACGCAATCGCATGCGTAGGTCGCTTCACTTTGGACAAGCCGGCAGTCGCAAAAGTCGTTTGACCCGTATCTACCGTAATACTTCGGATGAATTGCAGCTTGTTGTAGCCCTCGCTGTTCTCATTGAACTCATCCTCGGCTTTTTTGTTGTTTAATAGTACCAGCTTGCTGATCAGCTCATAATTTTCCTGCATGCCGGCTTCGAGAAACAAGCCATCCTCCGTTTTGTCGCTGAGCAGATAGACCAATGAAAATAACGGTGCATGCTTATGCTCGACTGGCAGCTTGACGAGATCCTCCGTCACCAGCAGATTTTCAGAAAAATGGTAATCACTGCGCTGGTAACGGTTAATCTCCTCTAAAAAGCTGACGCCCAGTGCAGCCGAAAAGCCAAATGCCTCTCCGCTGTTCTTTTCCTGAAGCAGGACATACAAATCGACCGACACGTTTTTAAACAATTCACCCAAGTAGCTTTTGAGCAGCAAGGTCAGCTCAGGCAACAAAATGGCAGCGGGGTCGTCGGCGCGGGTCACTACAGCAATATTTACCTGCTGAAAGGTGGTAAACAGCTTGCCCATTTCGGCTACCCGTACACTAGCCAGCTTCATTGCCTTGTTCAGTTCCATTTTGAACGGTTCATCCTGCAAGAAACGTTCGTGAATCGAAGCGCGCATCGTCTGCTTGTTTGTATCTGGACGGGGCAGGCGGCAACCAAGCACTTGGGGATGCTCCCATGTTTCATCTTGGTAGGCGTGTACGTAGAGGACACCGTGACTATTTTGCCAGCTTTTTTCATTGTTGGCACAAACAGCTCGCAGTGCCTCCACGCTTTTATCCCCAAGAAAGAGGAAAAGCACAGGGTTTTGAATGCTTGGCTGTCCATTTCCGCTATCCAGTTGTTTTTCCAAATCCGTAACGTAATGGGTCGCAAACTCTCCAATCAAATCCCTCATGCTTCCTCCTGTCTTATTGCAGCGTCTTGCGCATATCGTTTACTTTTGACCACACTTTTTTGTAAAACTGGTAAAGCTCTTCTCCGTTGACGAATTCATCACGGTCGTACTCCAGATCGCTCTTCACCGATTGGAGAGCAGCAGCAATCTCCTCGAGCTTGGCAACCAGCTTTTCTGTATCCTCGGCAGAGACAAACGCGTCACTGCGGCGCGAAGCCTTGCGCTGAAGGGCAGCCATGCTCTTGTGATCCAATCCGCGGAACTTTTCATAGATAGCGAATTCCACGTGCTTGTTTACCTTCATCAAATTGACGAACGGCTCCCACGCTTCTTCTTCCTCGTCCTTGTCATAGACGTAGAGCGCACCACGTTTCACAATCGTGTCTGTGTAGAGTGCCTCGATAAATCGGGTAACCAGCTCTTCCTCGCCCAAAATAGCATTTACGATTTGCTCCAGCTCCGCAATTTTCGCCTCGATTTCTTGGTATTTGCGCACCTCTTCTTCGATCAGACGAATTTGTTCTGGATAACGAATCAGATTTTCCTTTGCCATATCTTCATTAATACTGCCGAATACATCACGGGTAAATTCTTGCTCCAAACCGTCCTTCCTAAAGCCCTTCAGCTCGGAAAGTGCACGCTTGATCTCGCCTGGGCTCAGCTTGGATACATCGCCTTGCTCCTGATATTTCGCCATAAAGGCAGCAACGGAGAACGGCTTGGTAATGACGCATTCATATCGACTGCTTGTTTTGCTGTCGCTTCCTTTTTCCCGGATGCTTCCGTAGCCGAGCGCGACGTCGAACAAGCGGCGCACCTTGGCATTGTATGCTTTAATCCGGTCGTTCTGGTATGTGTCTCCCCATGATTTTTCGGGAATCGGCGACGGGAGGTACGCCCAGTTGTTCTTTTCCGTTTGAACGAGGTGGCGACCAATCCCTTCGCGTTCCAGAATCGTGCGCTCGTAGCTTTCCTCGTATACTTTCAGCGGTGTGTAAACGAACAGCGGAATCCCATTTTTCGTATTCAGCCAGAATATGCGGTTTTTGACCTCGCTCTCTTTTACAGTAAAGCGCGACCCACTGATAGCCGTATCCTGATAGTTTTTAATTCCTTTCAAAATAGCTGGAGCTTTCAACGGTACAGATACGAAGCCCCAGGACGGGAAGTGCATGTTGCCCAGGTTGTTGCTGAGGTGAAAGACCGGAATCGCCTCTTCGTCCAGTTTGCTCGCAATCTTGCGCTCCACGATGCGATCGAGCGTCTCGTCCTGACCGTATTTGATCACGAGGAATTCTTCCATTGATTTGGTGATCAGCTCTCCGAACTTCTCTGACAGGAATTCAGAAATCGAGCTCACGATATCCAGCTCCTGCTCCTTCACCCACTGATCGGAATGGCGGAGCAGCTCGCTCGTGAAGTCGCGGATCAAATCGTCTGCTTCTTTTTGCTCCAAAATGTTGCCGATGACTTTGGCAATATCAGGTACGCCGACGATGTTCCAGTAATACGTCTTGTTACCGGTACGGTCACTCTCTTCTCCACCGTTGATCAGAATGTCGCCATTTTGTTCGAAAATCTGGTTCAGCGTATTCAAAATTTCCGTGAACACGTTGTAAATTCGATTGTTTTCCGCATTAAGCAAACGGTGCAGCTCTTCGTAGAATTCAATCATTTGCTCCAGCTTTTCTTGATCGGCGAGAAGCTGATACTCATTGATTTTCGCTTCAATGAAGAGGTTTTTCTTTTTCTCCTTGGAGATAAAGGCGCTGCGGGCATCCCCCAGCTTTTCATTCGCATTTTCACGTGCGCCCTCGATCTCGCGCGGGAAGCTCTCCAGATTGGCCTTGAGGCTCTCCACGTAAGACAGGATCATTTTCATCAGGCAATAGCCTTTGTCCGAATGAATCAGACGAGATGCGTAGAATGGCCCTTGCTGCGGATGCAGGAAAACACGTGTAATCATTTCTCCAAATACAGAGATCATATCTCCTGGTGTCTGCTTCTTGCACTTGATATAAGCTTCCCGTGCTTTGGCCAGATAGCCTTGCTCCAGCTCGTGATCGATGCTTACGACCTGCTGGGAAATGACATTGCTATAGTTCAGTCGCTCACTGTTTTCATAGCCAGGCAACGGCTCAGGAACGCGCTCTTCAAACTTGCGCGAGATGGAGTCGATATCAATCCCCAGCTTGCGCGCAAACTTTTCTGCGTCCTCCTGAGTAGGGGCGACGGTAAACATTTTCTCCATTTTCTTAAACAGGCGGTACGCCAAATAAGTAGTCA
This sequence comes from Brevibacillus sp. NRS-1366, assembly GCF_050467985.1. Lineage (NCBI taxonomy): Bacteria > Bacillati > Bacillota > Bacilli > Caryophanales > Paenibacillaceae > Brevibacillus > Brevibacillus sp. NRS-1366. The sequence goes on from NZ_JBITPN010000011.1 coordinate 217,602, forward strand.
TCTCTTCAATGGGTAGGACAGCGGAAGAAGCCCCGATGACGTTGTACTGATAGTTAGCCGCATATGCTTTTGGCATCTGGTTGATATTCGTACGGATATTGCTGATATAGTCATGGATCGCGAATTCTTCGCCGGAGCGCTTTTCCTCGCTCGCCATGAAGTTGGTGATGTTTTCCGCCGTGACGTTCATGCAGTAATCGTAGGCATTTTCCAAAGCCTTGCCCTCGAGATTCGTCGCGGAAATCAGATGACACAGATTGAATGGCGGCATCGGCGATTGTACGGTCAGTACATTGCCATACTGCTGACGGAAGCGCTCCATGCGCTCGTCTGCATTCATCCAGTAGTCCAGCTCTTTCAGCGCTGCATAGCCGTTCTTCATGATGTAATCACGCGTATGGGAGCTGAGACTTTTGTTCGACAAGTTAACGTCTGGCGTAAACAGGTAGCCCAGTGTATTGACCTTGTCCACTCCGCCGCTGCCGAAGTCGCGCTCCAAAATACCGCGCACGATATAAGCGATGTCCAGGAAGCAACCGCTGCCCGTTCCTCCGGAAAGACCGCTTAAAAGGAAGACCGTCAGCTTTTTATTCGTGCCCTCGCAGAGCATCTTGATCTTTTTCTCAATCGTTTGGACAACCTGCGTGATCTTCGTAAACAAGAGCAGACGTCCTGCCTGACGTACCCCGGATGCACCGCTAATTCCGTCTGTAATCGTCAGCTCTGGTGAGAGCCAATCGGTGATATATGGCTCCAGGATGCTCCGGTTTTGCAATACGCCCCCGATTTCGGGATTGGACAACAGGACAAACTCAGTGACTGGATCGAGTCCGATGCCCTTGTATTTTTTATTGCGATCATGTTCATTGGTTTCAAACGCGATAAATTCGATATTGTCCGGCTTTTCCTTCCGCTTTTTCGAAAGCGCATCTACCGGCAGCTTGAAGCGTCTGTTCACTTGATATTTCAAGCGGAGCAGGGCATCAATACCCGTCCCACCCAAACCGATGACGAGCATCGGATTGTCAATCGTATCTACGCGAATCTTGTCGCTGACGATCCCTCCGCCTAGCGATACATCCAATTGCTGAATATGTTCTCTTACGACTGCTTTCATAAATGATCCACTCCTAGACGATGTAGTCTACAAAAACGGACTTGTTTACATTGGTTAGGGAAATCTTGATTCGATCGTTTTTCTTGAGTTCCTTGCCACGGCTGACATCCAACACGCGTCCTGCCTTTTCAATTCGGCAACTCGAACGATTTTCGATGATCAGCGTATCGTTTTTCCCTGGCAAAAAGATAACTTTCTCTGTTTCGGCAAACTCAGGGGCGAGCTGCAAGAGCTGATGCAATCTTACCTTTCCTTTAAAAGCATTCAATTTTTTGTACTGCGGATTCGATTTGTCGCCTGTATCCTCATCCACGATTTCGATGGCGATCTGACCGGCGAAGCCTTTATTCGCCTTGCGCCAGAGCGAGAGTGCGTACAAGCCTCCTCCAATTATGAGAATAAGAAGTGCGGTACCTCCTATTACGGTCATCCATGGAAATGGTTTCGATTCAGCGGATGGATCGCCTGTAGTTGGTGGTTGAGGCGAGGTCGTACCTGCCCCTGCACCTTGGGTGGCATCGACTAAAAGGGCCGGCGTCTCGCGATAAAAGCTCGTATCCTCCGCTTTTACTTTCAGCTCATACGAATGGTCAGCCGGGATTGTGAAGCTTCCTTCAAATCCGCTGCCTGTATTGTTCAGGGCAATCTCATTTGTTTTGTTGTCAGTCTTGTCATTGACGAGCAGTGTCGCCTTCATCTGTTTGTAGATATCCGGGCTCGCTACCTTTTGCCCGCCCGTAACCAGCGCTGCCTTTACTGGAACGACATCCCCTGCCTTGAAGCTCTTGGTCGTTACCGGCTCCATCGCAAGCTGCAGATCGTAGTTAAAGATCATATTGATATCAATCTTTTCCTTTGGCACGCCTTTTACTTGCAGCTTCCAATCGCCTTGCTGCGGCCTCACCAGCTTGATCATGGTGTACGCATTCGACCGAGAGAGCCGCGCCTGATCAGAAGGCAGCGTCACTTCTTTGCCAGACGGGCCTGTCAGCTTCACTTCCACCGCTTTTTGCGACATGATCGAAATATTTGCCTCCAGGACGCTCGCATTGGGAATGGAGATCGGCACTTCCTGTACTTGTCCATTGGAGGTAAAGCTTTTGATTGGGACAACTTTCAGTTTTAAATGATTGGCAAAAATTTCACTCAATATTTGCGGGAGCTTGTCCGCTGTGCTTGTTTCAAAAAATTTACCATTGGTGTCTGCCGCAATCTGCTGAAGCGTGCTGCGATTTAGCTGTCCGTCGGCATTGAGGCCAATCGTGTAGATCGGGTAGCCTTTTGACTGAGCTGTCTTGACGGCTTCCGCCAGATCTCGATCAGAATCGGCCTGGGTTCGAGTAAACGCCTTGTTCAAAAAGTTGTTCCCGTCAGCCAGGAGCACGATGATCGGCGCATTCGCTGGATCGCGTCCTGCATCCAGAATTTTGACTGCTTCTTCTACCCCGACGGAAATATCGGTGTATGCTCCTTTTTGCAGACTGTCGATAAATGCCTTAATATCGTTTTTATCCTGCTCTGAGTTGACCTGGATCATCGCCTTTTCTCGCTCGATCTTGTCGGTATAGGAGATGACGCCGATCTTGTTCGCTTGTATCGAGGTCATGTCGACGAACATTTTCATCGCTTCGTTGCTTACCTTGTTTTTATCACTTTGAGTCATGGAATTGCTGACATCCACGACCAGTACGGCATCCATGTTGCTTCCGCTGGTTTGCGCAAAACCATGTTGGGTGCCTGAGATGACGGTTACCAGCAGTAGTGCTAGACACACTACGTATCGACACAACACTTGGAATCGTAACATATTTCCAGAACCCCTCTACGCACAGTATTTGAGAACTATTGCAAAGAAAGTAAGACTATGCCACTATTACCACAAGATTTACGGGTATATAGTAGTAAAAAGAAATAGATAATTGCCCCTACACGTAATACGATACCACATGATTCTTTGTTACAGGTTTCGACACTTTCATTTGGGAGAATTTTTATGTTAACTTACTTTCTTCTTTTTGCTGCTTTCGTACTAATAGCAGGCCGTTTTTTCAAGCTGCTTCGACTGAAACAGCGCAATCTCTCCAATCCTGAGATCGATCAGCACCTTCATGCCTTGCTGAATGAAAAGAGGGAGAGACCATGAGAAAAAGAACCGGTGTCCAATTCCGTAAAAGTCGCAAAACTGCCCATACCTTCGAACGCATTCAAGCCTGCAAACGATGCCATACGTATCATGTTTTATGGGACACGCATTGCGAGGACTGTGGGAGAGCCTATACGCCCATTCGTCAGCTTTCGTCAAAAGTCACACGCCGCTATGTCCAGACCCGGTTTCTCTTGCTCGGGTTATTCATTTGTCTGGCGGTCCTTTCTGCCGATACCCTGTTGCAGCTTTCTCTCGCATTTGGCATCGGCGCCCTCTTGGTTGTTCTATTTTTCGTCATCCAAAAAAAGTACGGCTCCTATGAAAAAGACGCGCAGTTTCTGCGCTTTCTCACAGCTGAGCAAGAGGCAATCAAAAAATCGCTGCTTCGTCATCTCGAAGAAATCGGCGCTGACGTGAAAGAAGAACGGATCAAGGACGCCTACGAGAAAACAAGAGAAATCGGACATTTTATTCAGTCGGATACAATCAAAATCCGCAAGATCATGTTTCTCAATCATTACGTACTGCGCAAGGACATGGAGCTGGAGCTAGATACGTTGGTTCCGCAGACATATGACAAAGATTTTATGGAATATTTGCGCGAAGTGGTCAAGGTACAACCCTGGTTGGTAAAAAAAGCAGTGCTGGATTACGTCAATCGCTACAAGGCACAAATTCTGCTATTGGAGAATGGCGAACAATTAATCGGACAGGTGGCAGGCGCTGCCCTTCGCATGAAAACGTATGTAGAGCAATATCAGGAGCTTATCATCGAGTTTATTGATTACCTGCCGCGCGAGCGATTGCTGCGTCTGGCGAAAATGGCGCGCACGCATCGTCACGAAGGCTGGGAACGACTCTACGAAGCTGCGAAAAAAAGAGTAGATACCCATTATGCCTTTGACCCTGATTTTAAAGGAGTAATGTGAAGGAGAAGCCTCTCATGACGATCTCTTCCTATCAAAAATCGCTTTGGGCCCGGAATATTTTGCTCGTGCTGTTTTCCATTGCGCTGATCGCTGCTCTTGTAAAAGTAAGTCTGGGCTATAAAAAAATGACCTTGTATGAGCAGGCCCAGGAATATTACAACGCCCAGAACCTGATCAAGGCAGAGCAGCTTTTTTCGTCAGCCAATGACATCACGGCTATTTCCTATGGAGATGAGCAGTGGAATTCATTGATGCTCCAGCTATCGGCTACCCGCCAGCAGCTCGAAGCTCTCCTGCAGGAAGCGCGCTCGGCGATTTCTGCAAAGCAAGATTCACAAGTGCTAGAAACCTATGAACGCTATCAAGCCTTGCGCCAAAACCACGAGAAACAACAGGGCGAGCTGGCAACTTATTTTCAACAGTTGTCGAGTCATCTCGGCATGGAAAAAGAATGGGCTGATTACTACAAACTCGCCCTGCAAGACGCCAAAGATCAGTCCAAGGCAAATCTAGCACAGGAAAATTACCAGAACGAATCGTTTATTCGCACCCTCGTCACGATCCCGGATGAGTATTTCGGAGGCACGAAAAAGAAACAGAGCGAGCTCGCCACTTTGTTTCAGCACTATGAAAAGACCAAGCTGCGCATGTTGACAGCATCCCATCCTTTTGCAGATGTCGTAGCCCAAACAGCCAAAAGCTTGCGCGTCTATCGAGAGATTGGCATAAAGGCAGATTGGCTCGTCACGCAACTGGAACGCTTCGCACAGAGCGAGATCAATCAATCGATTCATAAAAAGGATTTGACCGCCTTTATTGAACAGGCAATCGCTTATCGAAAGATCGAGGACGTACTGCCGAGTGACTCCGCCGTACTTATGGCCATCACTCGCCACCTGGAAAGCCGTATCGAGCAAGCCGAGCAGCATATCCGCTCTCGCCAGTTTACAAAGGCGATTGAGCTCTATCAGGAACTAAACGCTCTCATGGACACTTCGAAGCTCATTTCTGGCGCGGAAGAGCAGTGGCTGGCCTATGACCCGGCTCGTCTGCTAAAAGGTAAATATCCGGACAAAACGTTCTCTTCTCTCCTCTCTGGAACCGAACGTTGGGGAGCTAAACTGTACGCATTTGGGCTGGACGAAGCTGATCAACGTCTCTATTTTGCTGCAAAAATGCCTGATGACTCCCTCCTCTATCTGGATCAAGCTTTGAGTGAAGTGGACATGAAATCAGCAAAAGCCAGCAACTCGGAAAAGCTCGGCGAGAAAGAAGCTCCACTAATTATGATAGAAGCGACTGGGAAGGAACGCTTGCATTCTTACATAGGAGTTCTTCCCGATCTTTCAAAAGGTGCTATTGAGAAACGCTTTTCCTTGGAGGCAGACGAATTTACTGTAATAGACTCTAGACATGTCGTCGTAAAGAATGCCGTGGGCAAGGGAGAGCAGGAATTCGCCGTATTCACCTTGGACGAATCGGGGCTTGTTTACGATAGCAAGATTGCCGACAGCGAAGCCACCACGGAAGATGCAACAGAGACAGATGAGGCCGGGCAATCAGGGAATCCCCCATCAGGTCCCCCGCCAGATGGCCAGGCGCCACACCAAATCACTGTGTACGCTGGACCTGGGGAAGAGTATGAAATGATTGGTCAGCCCACCTCTGATAGCTCGATGCGGGTTGTAACCGAACTGAATGGCTGGTACCAGATTGAATATGACGGAAAAGATGGCTGGATACGCACCCAGTAGCCGTTTACGGAAAAAGCTCCCTTGTCGCGAGGTTTACTCTTTCGCTTCAGAAGACAAACAGACTTACATAAATGGAATCTACTGGTATAATTATGGGAATCTCAAAAAGGAGGATGTCCATGAAAAAAATCACCAGCTTCCTTGCACTCATGCTGCTTCTATTCTTCTTACCCATGCAAATGATCGAGGCCCATCCTGGAAGAACAGATGCAAATGGAGGGCATACCTGTAGAACCAATTGCGAAAAATGGGGTTTGCAGTACGGACAGTATCATTATCATAACGGTGGTGGAAGCTCTTCCGGGAGTAAAAGCACTACTTCAACCCCTGCTCCCAAAAAGCCGTCTACCCCAAAGGCACAGCCGCAGGTCGTACTCCCGAAGAAAACAATCGTAGCTGTGGATAATACGAATGTTTATTCCAATCCTTCTGCTGACTCAACTGTAACCGCAACCTTGTGGTATGGCTTCGAGCTCAAAGACACCGGAAATCTTCCCGATTTTGTCACCCTCGATCAAGGATATGTATCGAGAAATCTGCTATTTACCTACTCTTCCATTACTCCCAAGGCTGTCAAAATTCATGCCGAGAAGGGATACTTTTTCTCAACAGCTTCCTCTGAAAGCATAGGTAGAGGTTATGCCCTAAAAGACACCCTTGTCCAGGTCGTTGGAGAGAGTGGTGACTGGTATTACGGATCAACTAAAGATGCCAATGGTAATGTGTTAGTCGGTTTTGTTTCAAAAAGTGTTGCCTATTAAATCCCCACCTTTTCTCCATCACAAAAGGCTAACCGCGATATTCTGCGTGGTTAGCCTTTTGTCATTAAGCCTGCAGCTTATATCTGATAATGGCTTCGCTTTTATACAAAATATCCAGATGGGTAGCCTGCACAACATATTTTTCGCCGATCATGGCTAAAACACTGGTAGCCATCACATTGCCGTCACCGACATTGCTGTTGACCGCACTGATCGGCCTTCCATCCACCCATCTTTTAGGAGACACGGAAGGAACGGTCTGCAAATATTGAATGGTTTGTTGGCCAATCCCCGCAATGAGCGTTACCTCAATATTTCTTTCCCAAATCACTTCCATCCGGCTATTTAAATGATCCAAAAACTGATTTTGGACAACCATGCTGCTATAGGGAACGAATGCTTCAATCCCATTTCTTTTTTCCAGCAAATAATCACCGTATGCCTCACCAGGTACCAGATCAAGCAAGCTCGGAAAATGCTTTTGTACTGCTTCGACCTTGTCTCGCGGGAGCCGGCGCTCCAAATAGGCTAAATATACATTCATGTACAACTCGACCACATTCTTTTTGGGGGAAACGGTTCGAGGAAGCTTTCCTCCCGCCCAGTAACAGTAGCTGACAGGTGAACCCGCATTGGGAGTAGCCATCATAAGCAGTTGATCTACATCCCACTTATAGTTGTCGCCCTGTACATAGGCCCGCGATACAAGCCCTCCCATGCTGTGGCAAATCAGGTTCACTCTGCTGGACCCGGTTATTTGCTTTGCCCATTCGATAGTGGGGATGAGATACTGTTCTGCGCAATATGCGATTGGCTGTCTCCAGTCATAAAAGGCAATAAACAGCTGCTCGCCCCGTCGATAGCCCATCTGCTCCAATATGCGGATAAACGGTTCATAGGCAATTCGTGCAAACCCAAAATTCCAATTTCCTGTCCCCGGAATAATCTGATTGCTCATCGAGCCAAACAACCCCGGAACAAAGACAATAGGTACTTTTTCTTGGAGATAGGTATCCATTCTTTTGTTCCTCTCCGTGAAATTGCTCTTTGTCTTTGCCTATTCCCTCAAAGCTTGGGTGGTTCTCTTTGACCCGAATCTACCGAATTCATACAATTATCCTCCCAATCTACCGAAACAAAGCGATATAATAAACGTCTAACGCTTAGCAAGAGTTTTTCAGCAAATAATACGTGTCGGAGGATTCGCAAAATGAAGGTGCGCAAGTGGTCTATGCTTTTGCTTATGTTCGTACTATGTATCCCAGCAATGGGGATGTCCGTGCAGGCTGCCGAGACTTCTCCTGGCATCAGCATCTATTTGGACGGGCAACAAATCAAAAGTGACGTCGCTCCGTACATAATTCCCAAGGTCAACGTTACGATGGTTCCGCTGCGAGTCATCAGCGAAAGCCTGGGAGCAGAGGTTTCCTGGGATCAAAAAGCCCAGACAGCAACGATCCTGAAAGACAGTACCGTGTTGTCCATGGCCATTAACCAGAAGACTGCTCTGGTAAACGATAGCCGCATTCCGCTCGATGCTTCTGTGCAGAACAAGCAGGGAAGAGTCATGGTTCCGCTCCGTTTTGTGTCCGAGCAATTGGGCCTGCAGGTCAACTGGGAGCAGTCGACTCGCAAGATTTCCTTGCTGACGGGAAATGTAGCTGTCGTATCGCCGCCTCCTCCACAGGACATTCTCGGAGAAACCAATGACTCTGGTGGTGCCCCGGCAGACATTTCGGGAACTCCCGGCACACCAGTCATAACTAATGGCTCTCTGCGCGGTGTTTGGGTATCGACAGTGTTCAATCTTGACTGGCCTTCCACTGGCTCCTATGGAAATCAGGCCAAACAGCAGCAAGAATACATCCAACTGTTAAATGAGCTGCAGACCATGGGCATGAACGCCGTATTCGTGCAGGTACGGCCTTCCGCCGATGCCCTGTACCCTTCTTCGATGGTTCCTTGGTCCAAGTACTTGACCGGTACTCAAGGGAAAAGTCCAGGGTATGATCCGCTTGCTTTCATGGTAGAGGAAACACATAAACGAGGCATGCAATTCCACGCCTGGTTTAATCCGTTCCGTGCCAATACGGACGCCAAGACAGATCAGTTGGCCGCTAACCATGTAGTCAAGTTACATCCTGACTGGATCGTCAATTCCAGCAACAAGCTGTATATCAACCCCGGTATTCCACAAGCACGTCAGCAAATCATCGCTGAAGTAATGGAAGTCGTACAAAACTACAACATTGATGGCGTTCACTTGGATGATTACTTCTATCCATCCAATGGAGCCTTTAATGACGATGCGACGTTCAAGGCTTACAACAGTAAAAAAATCGCGACAAAAGCCGATTGGCGCCGCGACAATATCAATTCGTTCGTTCAACAATTGAATCAATCCATCAAAAACGTCAAACCTAACGTACAGTTCGGAATCAGCCCATTTGGGGTATGGCGTAATATCGCTGTCGATCAAACAGGCTCCGACACCAAAGCCGGAGTCACCGCCTATGACAACATGTATGCGGATGTGCGAACCTGGATCAGGCAGGGCTGGATGGATTATGTGACACCACAAATTTACTGGAGCCTCTCCTTTGCTCCTGCCCAATACGACAAGCTCGTAACGTGGTGGTCGAGTGAAGTGCGGGGAACGAATGTCAAACTCTATATCGGACATTCACCTTATAAACTGGGAACTGCGGAAGCTGGCTGGCAAAACGCCCAGGAGATTATCAACCAGTTGAATTACAATACCCTGCACCCGGAAGTCCAAGGAAGCGTCTTCTTTAGCGCAAAGGACTTGCGGAAAAATCCGTTAGGACTTCTCCAGGCGCTCAGCAGTTACTACAATCGGTAAAAAACACAATACCCCTCGAGCCAGTAGCAGACTAAAACTACGGCAAGAGGGGTATTTTTCTTATTTGGTAGCAGGTAAAAAGGCTTTGACAAACTTCTCCACATTATTTTTGTTCAGAACCGCTCCACTCGAGGATACCCGATACTGTACTTGTTTCCCTGCGGTTTCCATGACCCACACCATTTCCTTGTCAACCCGGTCTCCCCGATCTTCCTCTGTATATAAAATTTCTAGTTGACCCACTTTCACTATTTCCTTTTTTTGTTTGTCGAGGTTCGCCGTATAGACCGTGTTCCCTACAGCATCGTCAAAATTGGAGATGTGGACATTTACGTATCGCTCACCGGCCTGATAGGTTGCATCTACGTAATCCATTTCATTTGTTCTCTCTAATGGCTGTTCAACATACTCTTTCTTATTATTTTCTGCCTGCTGATACAGCGCCTCTTTGCTGTACTCTCGCTTAACGCCTGTTTCGACTTTCCCGTTCAAAAACTCAAAGCCACCTGGCAGCGCTTTAGGGACAATCGCCTGCTTGGCAACCTTTTCTTGCAATGCTGCCCATGTTTCATATTCAAAAGGCTTGGTGATGGTAATGACCCTTTTATTCGGATTATGAGGAACAATATAGGCAGCAACAGCAGTACCTGGCTCCAGTCTATCCTCGATTTCCCAACGCTTCTTCAGAAATGCCTCCATCTCGGAATCAGGTTTTTGCACGGTGTTGACGGTTGACTGGGATACATCCTTCTCCTGATAAATGACATCCCCCTGCGGATTCTTCAATTGATAATAATGGACAGCCGCATAGCCTGTAGTGATGCTGGCGAACAGCCCAATCGCAACCAGAATACTCACTTTGTATTTCACGAAAAAGCCCTCCTTGTTTTGTTTAATTCTAGCCATGACCGAAGTGGTGACGTCGATTTGCCCTGGGATGCGAGGGTCGTTAAATAGCTCTTTAATACTCGCGCGCGATTCGTTCGGAATCTTCATGCGTCACCCCTCCCTTCTCTGGCGGAGAATACGCGGACCGGAACTTGGCTGCCGTGCGCTCGAATTTCTTGCGTAAGCTTGCTGCATTTTTGTTCATGATCAAAGAAATTTCGTCGTAAGTCTTTTCCTCTACCCCCCGCAATAGGAGAAGCGTCCGCTCTTCTACAGAAAGTGTAGCCATGGCGAGATAGACAGCATCGCTGAAATAGACGTTTTCAATATGCTGCTCGATGTCTGACTGATTTTGCCTCGTGACCTCCAAAAATGGCAAAATGCGCAGCCATTTCTTTTTTCGAATGAGATCAATGCAATGATGATAGGCGATTTTATAAAGCCAAGCAGCGAATGGGATATCCCGATTGTATTTTGGGATGTGGCGGTAAGCCTTGATAAAGACCTCTTGGGTTGCGTCTTCCGCTTCGTATCTATTTCCCAAGATGTGATAGCAGTAGTGAAAAATGGGCACTTGAAAGCGTTGCATGATTTCACCATAACGGTCTTCCGCGCCTTGAATAATCGCATCCAGGAGTTCATTTATTTCATTTCTGTCCACGCTCTCCCTCCTTTCAACTGGTATAACGTTCCAGATCCCCCTTTGTGTGACATCACGGCAAAAAAAAAATGTCACGAACTCTCATTCGCAACATTTTGCAACGCCTTGTAGCAGGTCCAGGCTTTATTTGAACAAACTGGGTCTGTCTTGATAAAAGAAATTCGGTGTTTCCATTTTGTTGTCGTACGCGCTATGAAAAATGTGCGTAGCTGCCGGTGAGATTGGGGGAATGAGCCAGGTCCAGTCGCCTGTAACTGCTCGTCCGCATTTCCCTTCTCGCTCTTCAAACCGTTTGAATTGCTGACTTGCTGTATGGTGATCGACGATGGATACTCCGTGTTCTTTAAAAGAGTGCAGGACCGCAACATTCAGCTCCACCAGTGCCTTGTCTCTCCATAATGTAGCTTCTCTTTTGGTGTCCAAACCCATGATCTCTGCCACCCTCGGCAGCATGTTATAGCGCTGCCCGTCAGCCAGGTTTCGCGCACCGATTTCCGTCCCCATGTACCAGCCGTTAAAGGGAGCTGTCTGGTAATCGATTCCGCCAATTTCAAGCCGCATGTCAGAGACGATCGGAACACCGTACCATTTCAAATCCAGATCAGCAAAGCCCGCAATTTCCGGATGGGTAATGTCTACCTCGATAACCAGCTCAGGCGGAATCTCAAAAAACTGCGGCCGTCTCTCCCCGATCTGCACGACTAACGGCAGTACGTCGTAATTGGTTCCTGCTCCACTCCAGCCCAGGCTCTCGCACAGCTTGGTCAACTCGATGGAGGCGGGATCACCCAGTATGCCATATTCCGTCTCGTAGCCGGCATACCGAATGAGCTGATGGTTCCAGAGCCATATTTGTGGGCGATCGTCCCTGTACGGTGCAAAAACGGAAATAGTAGGGCGTACCTTCCCTCCATTGGTAGCAAATTCGATATGCCGTAGAAGCGCCTGTGCCACCTCTTCTTCTGTCTCCAGCTGCCGTTCATCCAGCACTTGCAGCGATTCCCAAAAGAATCGGCCGATGCACCGGTTGCTGTTGCGCCAGGCCATTTTTGCGCCGTGACGAAGCTCTTCATCTGTATGTTCATAATAGCCGTGTAACGCAATCTCATGACGCACCTCTCGCAGACGCTGCTCAGCCTCATCGGTCGACTTGCCAAGCTCGCTATAACATGTACGGATAAATTGTTCCGCCGCCTCTATCAGTTGATTATGCTCCATCATACCCTCTTTTCCAGCTGAACGGTGCTTCGCTAATGTCTTAGAAGACTTTATACCCTCATTATAAAATTACCTTTTACCTGGCCACTTTCCTCATACGCCAACCATGAGCTTCAGCGTTTAACCTTCTATACTCTTTGCCAGCTTTTGATTTCGCTTCTCCTTTTTCTTCATCCGTCGTTGCTCCATGACCGTATAGAACGAAGGAACCACGACCAAGGTAAATATCGTCGAAAAAAAGAGACCAGAAATGATCGTCACAGCCAGCGGCTTAAACAGCTCATCTCCCGTTATGGCGAGCGGCATCAGTCCGGCAATCGCCGTCATCGAGGTCAGTACAATCGGTCTGAACCGGGCTTCTCCAGCTTCGATGACCGCGTCCCTCAATGCCAGACCACGCTTGCGTGCCTGCTCGATAAACTCGACGAGAACAATCCCGTTGCGCACTACAATCCCTGATAAAGAGACGATTCCCATCATCGTCATGAAGCCAAGCGGTGTCCGCGTCACGAACAGGCCGATCAGACTGCCTGAGATGGCCAGATAAACCGTGCTCATGACGAGCAGCGGAATGCGCAGCGAGTAAAATTGCATCGTAATCAATATCACGATCAGAAAGACCACAATAACCGACAGCTTGCCCATATCGATAAATACTTCCACCTGCGCCGAGGTTTCTCCGTCATACTCCAGGAAATAGCCGTCCGGCAAAGGCATTTGGGCCAGCATCGGCTTGATCTCCTTCATCATCGCCGTAGCTGTGCGCCCATTCACCTCACCCGTAATCGTGATCGTGCGGTCGAGGTTCTTGTGCGGGATATTTTGCACGCTGAACGAAGGGTAGACAGTAACCAGCGAAGAGAGCGGGATCAGCTCGCCTTTTGCACTGGGGACATAGAGTTGTTGGATTGCATCCTCTCCTGCCTGCTCATCCTTTTGCATATAGAGCATGATGTCCGTCAGCTGCTTGCCGTCGTCAAATTCTCCTACCTTGATGCCCTCACTCACCAAGCGGAGAGTGCGAGACAAATCGGCCGCTGTCACACGATGCTGTTCCATCATCGCCTGGTTCGTTTCAAAAGCAAGCGAATAACGATCCACTCCGAGGTCATCTTGTACCTCAGATATGCCAGGTACTTTTACGATCAGCTCCTGGATCTTCTGCGACAGCTCGCGCAAGGTGCCTATATTTTCACCTGACACCCGAATCACCACCGGCTTGCCTACTGGCGGACCAGTTTGCAGCTCGCGCACCGAGAGGACTGCCTCCGGAAATTCTTTTTGAATTGCGGCCATGGTTTCACCTTGCAACGCTTTGGCCGTCGTCGCCTCCTTGTCAAAGCGAACAATCAGCTGTCCGAAGTTCACACCGCTACCTGCCCCTGTGTTGCTCCCAAAAATTTTGGGTGCGCTTCCTCCTGCATAGGCGCTCACATTCCAAACGCCCTCTGCTTTGGAAAACCCCTGGGACGCCTGCTTCATGACACGATCTGTCTCCTCCAGACTGCTGCCGTACGGTAATTTGACGTTGACCAGCAGCACATCGCGATCCGCCGCCGGGAAGAGCTCAATTGGCGTCAAAGGAATCAAAAAGTAAGCCATCGTACTGATCAAAACTGCCGTCATCCCTGTGAGTAACGGTTTTTTCAGCAAGCGAGGAAGAACTTTTTTCGAATACCAAAAAGAGAACTGCATCAGTTGTTTACCCAACAGGCCTGCAGGCTTACGTTCATCGAGCTTGGTCCGCCTGCGCTCTTCACTCCACCGCCGAAAAATCGGAATGATCGTCAGCGACATGACCATCGACGCGATCATAGACACAATGATAATGGCCGGGAGCGGACGCACGAATGCACCGGAACTACCGCTCAGAAAAAGAAGCGGACCGAACGATGCGACGGTAGCCATCGTAGCGGTTACAATCGAAATAGAAACCTCTTTTGCACCCATGGCTGCTGCTCGATGCGGTTTTTCTCCCAGCTTGACCAGGCGGCGCTCGATATTGTCATTCACGACTACCGCATCGTCCACGAGAATCCCCAGTACGATGATCAATCCCACGATCGTAATCTGGTTCAAGGTTACTTCAAAGAAAGGAAGGAAGATCATTCCCGTCGCAAGCGAAATCGGGATCGCCAGAGCAACCATGAGCGAGGTCGTAAAATTAAGCCCCAGTGTACAAACGATAAGCACGGCCACAACTGCAATCAGCATTTCGCGCCATAAGTCGCTGAAAATCTCATGGATGCGCTCGTTTTGAGTATAGAGCGATTCAGCCTTGGCCCACACAGGCAGACCTTTCTTCAGCTGCTCTACTCTTGCATCGATTCCTTTTTGCAAAGTCGGGATATTCGTTTTCCCTTCTGCCAGCAAACTGATGGTGATCGCCGGCTTGTTGTTGTGATAGACCCGATAGTCAGCATCCTTGGTCGCACGGTTAACATCGGCTACCTGCTGCAAATAGATCGGATTCCCGCTTTTTCCGTAGCCGACAACGACCTGCTCCAACGCCTTTACATCTTTTAGCTCGGTCATTTTCAGCTCATAGGTACGGTAGTCGATCGTGTAATTGCCGAGCGGCGCCGTTTCATTAGCTGCCTTGATTCCCGCCTGCAATTGAGCCCATGTCAGTTTTTCAGCTTGCAGCTTTTGCGGATCGAGCTTGATCTGCACTTCCTGATCGGGCAATCCCTCGATGATCACCTGGGAGACACCGGGAATTTTGCCCAGCTGATTTTTCCAGACGTTCATCGCATCCCGCAATTCCTCAAGCATGGCAAATGAATCCGCTGTTATCATAAACGTCTGGGCAAACATCCTGCCCATATCATCATTGACAACCGGCTGTCTGGCATCTATAGGTAAGAAGGCTTCTGCGTCCTTCACCTTGATTCGCAGCTCATCCCATTTTTCTTTGGGGTCCACTCCGTTATTGGTTTCCAATGTAATGACAGAAATGCCCGGCTGCGAACGCGAAATGATAGACTTGAGGCCCTGAATCTCATTGATCCTGACCTCTATTTCCTTGGTGACCGTCTGCTCAATGCGTTCTGCGGAAGCCCCGGGCACCAGTGTTGTGACAGATGCCCGATTGACGGCAATCTCCGGAAGCTCCTGGTGTGGAAGCTGAAAAAAGCTCAGAATCCCCACGAGAATCACCATGATAAAAAACAGCAGCGTAATCTTTTGTTTACGAATAAAAAACTCGATCATGGCTGCTCACTTGCGATCACATCAAGGGCATCTCCATCAAAGAGCTGATCCGCTCCCTTGGTAATGACCAGCTCCCCCAACGATAGACCGGACTGGATTTGCAACCGGTTATTGGCGATCGTCCCCAGTGTAACAGGGACTTTCACTGCTCGATTCTCCCTAGCAACAAACACAAACGGCTGTTTCTCTCCCTTGCTCAGCACAGCCTCTACCGGGACAAGAATACCTTTTGGACCAGTGTGCTCATGGATTGCTGTGACTACCTGGCCGACGAGCCAATCGCGCTTTGGATTGGGAATCTGCACCTCCACAGAAACGGTTCCGCTCTGCTGGCTGACTGCGGGCAGCACCTTCACTACCTCGCCAACGCGCTCTTGTCCGTACAGGCTTACCTTTATCTGGTCTCCCTTTTTCCACAAGCCAACTTCGCGGTCGGGAATGGACAAGTTCACTAGCAGCTCATCGACGTTGCCAATTCGGTAAACCGCACTCCCCGCCGATGCCAGCTGTCCGACAGCCGTCATTTTTTCCAGCACGACTCCGGTGATGGGGGCAATCAGATTCGCCTTCGACTGTGACAGCGCCGCACGCTGCTGCCCTACTACTGCCTGCTGGTAAAGCCCTGCCATTTGCTGTTTGACTTCCTGACGCGGCCCGTTCTTGATGAGTGCGTAAGCCTGCTGGGCATTTTCCCAATCTTTTTGAGCGAGAGCGGAGCGGTTTTGCACGGATTCGAGGTCGTTTTTCGACAGGGCCCCCTGACGAAACAGCTCCTCAGATCGCTGCAAATCCATATTTGCCTTGTCCAAGCTCACTTTCGACTTGTCCAGTGCATTCTGGGCTTGAATGATTTCCTCGTCGCGAGCGCCATTCGTAACCTGAGCGAGCTGTGCCTCTGCTTGTTGCATGGAAGCCACAGCACTCTCTGCCTGCAGAGTCAGATCGCGATCATCCACGCTGGCAAGCAGACTCCCCAGCGTAACATGATCTCCCTCCTCAACCGCCAGGGAAATGATCCGACCACTTGTTTCAAAGGACGCCAATGTCTCCTCGCCGGGTACAAGCACACCCGACCATTTGGAAGTCTGGATCATCGAGTCTTCCTTTGCCTGAGTAACCACAACGCGTTTTCCGGCAGGCTCTCCGGCTTCCGTGTCTTTTGGAGCAGCTGGACTGCAAGAACCAAGCAGCATGACTGAGGCCAGAACCGTCAAGCCTCGTTTGACCTGATTCACAATGTATCCCTTCTTTCCTCGCCTATCAATCCACCAAGCGATAAATGGGTTCTACAAAAAACGAACGTTCGGAATTATTGAGTTAACAGCAAACGGCCGTCTGCGCTATTTTTAATGGGCCTGCTATGAATGGGAATGCATATGTAGATTATACGATTCTTTTTTTCTTGTCTGTGTCGTCGGTGTGTCAGCTGGTTTCATTTTCACCAAGTGATCCTTTCAAATCGGGAAAAAACTTTTTTGACACAAGTGCCGGATAGGACAAAAAAATTAATGACACAAATGTCGGCGTTATGTTTTGAACCTACCGAAACTCGTGTCACTGTTCATGATGCAGTATCGCTGATCCTTTTGGCACCCCATACCCTTCCAGCATCACCGTAAAAATCAGATTGTTCCATTCAGCTTCTGGGATATCACGGTTTTTTGGTATTTGAATGGCTTGAAACAACAGTCCGGCAACCAGTGAGCTCGGAATATCCGCACGAATCGAGCCGACTTCCTTGCAAGTATCAATCACATCTGTCAGCATCCGATTTAACGTGTGATGCTGCTGGCGCAGTGTAGTCATCGCCTTTTTGACAGTCGCCGTTGCTTCTCTATTTACAAAGGGAGCAAACAGCAAAATTTGATGAATATGCGCGTATTTCATAAACGAATCAAAAATCATCCGCAATCTTTTCAAGGGCGCTTCCCCATGATCCAAACCATCATATTCAGCCATGATCGTATCCATTAAATGAACCATAAGCGACGCGATCAGTTCATCCTTATTTGAAAAGTATTCATAAATCGTACTGCGACTGACGTTCAGTTGATCGGACACGAGCTTGAAATGGAAACCCGCGTATCCTTTTTCAATCAGGATCTTGCCTGTCACCTCGTACAACTCATCTATATGTAATTTCTGCCTCGCCATTCGCAACGCCCTCTTTACTCACTTTATACGACGAATCCTTAGTTACGAACAGTGTACACAAGCTTCCTGGCAACCTCAACCCCTACGCTGCCATATCACGGCAATCCGGAAGATATCAGCTACATCGTACTCTTTCCGGTTTTCGATGAATCGAAATTCATTCGCTGGCTTGTTCATGCCAATTGTTTATTGCTGACTTTTCAGACTATTCAACCCCAAACTTGTATGATAAGCTGATAAGTAAATTCATGACAATAGGAGAAGGTGGAATCGTGAAAGTCTCTCTTTTTATTACCTGTCTAAGCGATGCCTTGTATCCTCGTGTAGGGGAAGCCATGGTTCGACTCCTTGCACGGCACGGGGTAAACGTTCATTTTCCAGAAGGACAGACCTGCTGTGGTCAGCCTGCCTTTAACAGCGGGTACTGGGAAGAAGCCCGGACCTCGGCCAAAACATTACTGGAGGCATTCGACGACAGCGATTTCGTCATTTCTCCATCCGGTTCCTGTACAAGCATGATTCATCATTACTACCCCAAACTGTTTGAAGATGATCCCGTCCTGCGTAAAAAAGCGGAGCAGCTACGCGATAAAACGTATGAGTTTACTCAGTTTCTCGTAAACGTACTAGGCGTAACCGACGTCGGTGCCGTTTTCCCACACAAGGTGACGTATCATCCCTCCTGCCACGGAAGCCGCCTGCTCGGAGTCAAGAATGAGCCTCTTCAATTGATGCAGCAGGTCAACGGACTGGATCTTGTCCCGCTTCCTTTTGCCGAGGATTGCTGCGGCTTCGGTGGTACCTTTGCAGTGAAAATGTGTGATATTTCGGGCGCGATGGTAACGGAAAAAGCAGATCACATCTTGGAAACGGAAGCAGAAGTGCTGGTCGGACTTGACCTCGGCTGTCTGCTCAACATTTCCGGCAACTTGCACTTCCGCGGCAAACCTGTACGTGTCATGCACTTGGCTGAACTACTTTACGAAGGAGTGAAGGGCAATGCGCACCGCTAAAGGCACCTCCGTAATAGACAGAGCGAAGCTGGCTCTAGATGACGAGTTTCTCCGCAATGCTGTTAAATACACGACAGAGCGTTTACGTGACGGGAAAAAATCCGCGTCCAGCGAACAAGGAAACTGGGAGGAATGGCGCGAGCGAGGTCGGCAAATCCGCTTGCACACCATTGCCCATCTCGACTACTACCTCAATTTGTTCATCGATAATGCCCGGGCGAACGGCGTTCATGTCCATTTTGCCTATACCGCCGAAGAAGCTGCCGCGATCACGCTGGACATCGCCAAAAAGCGCGGGGCGGGCACCGTCGTCAAATCGAAATCTATGGTATCCGAGGAGCTGCATATCAACGAAGCGTTAGAACAACAGGGCATCGAATCGATCGAAACCGATCTGGGTGAATACATCATTCAATTGGCACACGAAGCTCCGTCCCATATCATCATTCCCGCCATCCACAAAAACCGGGTGCAAATCGCGGAGCTTTTATCCAAGGAAGCAGGGGAAACACTCCCTCCCGATACGACCATTTTGGCTGGCTTTGTGCGAAAAAAGCTGCGCGAAAAATTCCTTGAGGCAGATATCGGCATGACTGGCTGCAACTTTGCCGTTGCGGAGAGCGGCTCTATCGTTCTTTTTGAAAACGAAGGCAATGCCCGCATGGTCAGCACCGTACCTAAAACACAAATCACACTGATGGGCATGGAACGAATTATTCCATCCTGGGATGATCTCGAGGTCATGGCTACACTGCTCCCCCGCTCTGCCACCGGGCAAAAGCTGACCGTCTACATGTCAGGCATCAGTGGTCCACGCCGCTCGGTCGATAGCGACGGTCCGGAAGAGATGCACATCATCATCGTAGACAACGGTCGCTCATTGCAGCTAGGCGATCCTGACTTTCAAGAGCTGCTCAATTGCATTCGCTGCGGCGCCTGTCTGAATGCTTGCCCGGTATATCGACACATCGGCGGTCACTCCTACGGCGGGCCGTACAGCGGACCGATTGGCGCCGTTCTCAAGCCAGCGCTGCAGAAAAACGTCGCCGAATGGGATGACATCGCCAATGCCTCCAGCCTGTGCGGAGCCTGCTATGAAGCCTGTCCGGTCAAAATTCCGCTGCATGATATGCTCGTCTACCTGCGCAATCGCAAAGTAAAAGCAGGGCACACCGCCCCTGAAGAAGCTATAGGCATGAAGGGCTTCGGCTATGTCATGTCCAATCATAAACGGCTGCGGCGCGTACTGAAGCTCGGCAAGCTGGGGCAAAAGCTGGTCCTAAAAGACAACGTCATCAAGATAAAGCTCGGACCCCTCAAGGGCTGGAACCAATATCGCCATACTCCGGGTTTGCCGACGCACTCCTTCCGCGACCAGTGGAAAACACTCGATCAAGAGCTTCGTCAAAATCAGAGTGACATGGATGCATCCACGAAATCCCGCTTAGAAGAAGTGTTGCGCCGTCGCGCGAAAGGAGCTGCCCATCATGAGTGATCAGCAAAAAGCATTCATCCAAAACATCACGAATCGCTTGGGGCGTCCGATGTCTACGGAAGCGCCGCGTCATCCATTCAAAGGGGCTCCCGATTTCTGGCAGGGCTATGAGCTCGATGAGGAGGACAGAATCGAATTGTTCTGCGAAAACTGGAAAAAGGCAGGGGGCCACTCTTTTCGTTTCTCTACGATGGAGGAAGCCAAGCAATTTATTGTGGAGAAAGCGACCGAGCTCAAAGCGCGTGAGCTGATTCTGCAAAATCAGCCTGAGCTGCTGGCACTTGGCCTGCCTGAGAAGCTGCCCGAGTCCCACTTTACCGTCTGGCATCCAGCCAACCGGGACGCTCTGCTCGCACAAGCAGCAAGTGCTGATATCGGAATTTCCATCGTCGATCATGGTGTTTCTCATACAGGAACAGTCGTGGTCACCTCTTCCGGGGATACAGGACGATCCGTCAGCTTGCTCCCTACAGTATTCATCGCCATTCTCCCTGTTGATCGTCTCAAAACCAAGCTGGGTGAAGTCATGACTGAATATGACGGTAAAGAGCGTGAGCAATTTCCCGCAGGTATCCACTTCATCTCAGGGCCAAGTCGCTCAGCCGATATTGAAAACGATCTGACTATCGGCGTCCATGGGCCCGGCGTTGTCTTTGCGTTGTTGGTCGGGTAAGCGTTCAGCATGCTGCACTGCACCCTCCTTTGCTTATGTTACAATGGCTGTAGATGGATAACGGATTGTACAGGAGTGTTGAAATGGACCTCTCTAAGCTAGCGAAGAAAAACCATTACGAACACATCACGGAACAACTCAAACAGCTTATCCTGAGCGGTGAATTACAGCCCGGAGCCAAGCTGCCCTCGACAAAAGAGCTGTCTGAACAGTTTGGCGTCGGTCGCTCTACTACCCGTGAAGCTTTGAGCGCATTGAAGGCAATGGGCCTGATTGATATACGTCAGGGCGGCAATTGTACGGTAAAAAGCGTACCTTTTGCCGCCCAAGACTTCCTGCCGGACCTGCAAAACCTGCTGACAAATAAACAGACCATTCTCGATCTGCTGGAGGCGAGGAAGTCACTGGAAGTATCTAACGTAGCGATCGCAGCACTCAAGCGAGACGACCAGGACATTTTGGCACTTGAAAACATTCTGCAAGAAATGGCCCAGCATGCTGGTGACGAAGAGATCGGCGAACGCACGGATCTGCTTTTTCATCTGACACTGGCCAAAGCTACGCATAACTCGATCATGGTGCGCCTCTTTGAAACGATTTCCACACAGATGGAGATTGCGATCCGCGAGACGCGACGGGTAGAAATCTACTCAAACCGCTCTGTCTCAGAACAGTTTTATCAGGAGCATCAAGCCATTTTCGAAGCGATCAAAGCGAAAGAGCCGGAGCTGGCCCAGTCCAGAATGAAGGATCACCTTCTCCATGTGGAAACGATTTTAATGAAATACTTGACTGATTGAAAACCGTCGAACCGCCGACGGTTTTTTTCTGCTATTCTCCAGCCATTCCCTTTCCAAAAATATTACCCCTCCTTTTTTCAAAAAAATATTGCAAACCTTCCAAGAAAGGAGTAACTTATTTTCTGACTGATAATGATTTTTATTCTCGATATATAAATCAGCACTTATATGATGAGGGGATGTTTTCGAATGAGTAACAAATGGGTTTATCCGTTATCTGCAGTTGTATTGGGGTCTTCCCTGCTGCTATCCGCATGCGGAAGTGGAGAAGCACAAAAAGAAGAGAAAAAACCGGAGGCAGCCCAGCCTGACAAGCCTGCTGCTACCGATCAGTCTGCTACCGCTTCTGCCGTTACTCCAGAACTGCAAGCTTCTATTGATGAATACCAGAAATGGGTCATCTCCCAAACAGATCAGTTTGTAAAAGCAACGGAGAGCTTCACCAATGCCGTCAAAGCCGGAGATATGGAAAAAGCGAAAAAGGAATACGCTCCAGCCCGCACTTACTTTGAAAAAATCGAACCGATCGCTGAGTCCCTTGGAGATTTCGACCCATGGATTGATGCTCGCGAAGGTGATGTTCCTGATAACGAATGGCGCGGTTACCACAAGCTAGAAAAGGCGCTGTGGGAAACCAAGTCGGTTGCTGACCAAGAGAAAATAGCAGACCAACTGCTCCAAGACGTGAAACAGCTCCGCGTAAAAGTAGAAAGCGTAGATATTGATGTAAAAATGCTCGTAACCGGAGCTGTTGAACTGCTGAACGAGGTTTCCTCAAGCAAAGTAACAGGCGAGGAAGAGCGCTACTCCCACACAGACCTCTATGATTTTGCCGCTAACGTAGAGGGAGCAAATGAAATCTTTAAAGTACTGAAAGCTTCCATAGAAGCAAAAGATGCTGCACTGGCGAAAGAAATCGAAACCCGTTTCAGTGACCTTGATGCTGCTCTCGCTCCTTATCGAAAAGACGGTGGCTATGTCCTATACACCGAGTTGAAAGAAGACCAAGTCAAAAAGTTAAGCCAGGCGATTGATGCCTTAGCTGAACCGTTATCCAAAATGGGAACCATTATAGGGGGATAACTACATGGATACAAAACGTCTCGAAGAAACGGCCAACAAGAAAATAACACGTCGGGACGCTCTGAAGCTGGCAGGAATGGGCGGAATCGGTTTGCTCTTGGGGGCGGGGGGAATGAAAACCTTGCTCCCATCCACCTCCACAGCACAAAAAGCTTCCCCTGCCCCAGCTTCTGTTGATGGGATTATCCCTTTTTACGGAAAACATCAATCAGGGATCACTACGCCTATGCAGGATTTTATCTGCATGGGTGCTTTTGAATTAACCACTACCTCACTCGACGATGTGCGCAAGCTGTTTCAGAGCTGGACAAGTGCAGCAGCGCGCCTCTCAGCCGGCAAAAATGTCGATGATGAGAGCGACAATCCTCATCTCCCTCCTGTCGATACAGGCGAAAGTATGGGTCTTGGTCCGATGCGCATGACGATTACATTTGGACTTGGCGCTTCTTTCTTCGATGAGCGTTTTGGTCTGGCTGGCAAAAGACCTGCTCCCTTGGTCGATTTACCCCGCTTTAACAGTGATGAAATTCGCAAGGAATGGTCTGGTGGAGATATCGTCGTACAAGTATGCGCCAACGATCCCCAGGTCGCCTTTCATGCCTTGCGTAATCTAGCACGTATTGCCCGTGGAAAAGCGGTGCTGCATTGGCTGCAAGACGGCTTCCAGCGTACAAGCGCAGCTGACCCATCAGGCTCGACTCCGCGCAATTTGATGGGCTTCAAGGATGGAACCAACAACCCACCGGTCAGTGATCCTAAAGTATCTGATGAAATTGTTTGGGCAGGCTCAGCAGATGATCCTACATGGATGGCTGGTGGCAGCTATATGGTCATGCGTCGAATCCGCATGCGCATCGAGGTCTGGGATCGCTCCTCTCTGGACGATCAGGAAAACACCTTTGGCAGACATCGTCAGTCTGGTGCACCACTCGGGAAATCAGGGGAATTCGACGATCTCGAGCTAGATCGCAAAGATTCTGCTGGCAAGCCGGTCATTGCAGCCAACTCTCACGTTGCCTTGGCGCATATGGATGGAAAGGTAAAAATCTTGCGCCGCGGCTACTCATACTCTAGCGGAATGGACATCAAGACTGGGCAATTGGATGCCGGGCTCTTATTCATCTGCTTCAATCGCGATCCACGCAAGCAGTTCATTCCGATGCAACAGAAGCTGGCTACTGTCGATTTGCTTAATGAATATATCACCCATGTTGGCAGTGGTTTGTACGCGTGTTTGCCTGGTGCAAGCGAGGGCGGATATATCGGGGACACGTTATTTTAACCAACAAGCGGGGATGGAGTGAACACCATGAAACGTTATTTTTTCATCGTCTGTATGTGCTTCCTGCTGATGACGTCCGGCCTGCAGGCTGCTTATGCCGAAGCACTGCAGCCTGATCAGCTCAAACAATTGATCGCATTATCCAGCGACGCTCTGATCAGCAGCGGAGACGAAAATTGGGATGAAGTCACGAAAGCTGTAACAAGTATGAAAGCCCTCTGGGAAACAAACACGAATGACAGTTCTCCCGAAGCCCTAACGTTAACGACAGCTCTAACAGAAGCAGAACGAGCTCTCGCCGAAGTAAAGACAAACCCCCAGACGGCTGTCGCTACCATTTCCAATCTGGCAAAAGCAGCTGACCGCTTTGTCACTTCCAAGGAAGATGCAGGAGCGCCGAAGGAAAAAGCACACAAACAAATCGCTCTCCTACTTCCGTTCCTGAAAAAAAGCATGGACGCTGTCAACTCTGGGGACTGGGCAGGAGCCAAGCAATCATACAATAGCTTCGTCACAGGCTGGTATAAGGCAGAAAACCTCGTCCGCGCGGAAAACGCTGCTGTATACGGAGATATGGAAGTCAAGATCAGTGGTGCCCGGATCGCTTTGAACACAGAGCCCCCTGATCCGCAAAAAAGTACGGAGAAGGTGCAGGCACTCATCACAACAGTAGAGGATTACCTCGCTGGCAAAGCTGCCGAGCAGGCTGCAAATGCATCAGCCTCGTCCGTAGAGCCCTCCATCTCTTCGCTTTTGGAACTGCTGGCGTCTGTGGAGACTGACATTGCGAATCAGGATGCCGATAGCGCTGCGGGCAAAATGGAAACCTTTATCTCCACTTGGCCCTCTGTAGAAGGTGTGGTCATGACAAAATCACCGGATACGTACAGCAGCGTCGAAGCCAAAATGGTTTCCATCCCAACACTGATTCTGTCCAATCCACCCAAGTGGGAAAAAGCATCGAGCCTTCTCTCTGAGTTGAAAAGCGAGCTTTCGCCGTTTGCGACTGCGTCTTCCTATACTGCCTGGGATGCCGGGCTGATTTTGCTGCGCGAAGGACTCGAAGCCATTTTAATAATTATTTCGCTACTGACGTTCCTGAACAAATCCGGCAATGCGGGTAAACGAAAATGGATCTGGTCTGGTGCAGCCATCGGGGTCGTTGCCTCCGCTGTTCTTGCCGTTGTCCTGAGCATCGTCTTCTCCAACCTCTCAACGGGCAGCTCACGTGAAACAATCGAGGGTGTGACTGGCCTCATCGCCGTTTTGTTCATGCTGACAATTGGTGCTTGGCTCCACAAAAAATCAAACCTGCACACGTGGAATCGCTTTGTGGAGCAATCCATTGGTGCCTCTCTGGCAAAAGGCGCCTTGTGGTCGCTTTCGTTTACCGCTTTTCTCGCTGTCGTTCGCGAAGGAGCGGAAACCATCATCTTTTACATGGGTATGGCAGCAACGATATCCTTGACCGATCTGGTTGTAGGAATTGTCGGCGCACTCCTCATCTTGGCTGTCATCGGCTATGCCATCATCAGACTCAGCTCGCGGATTCCTGTTCGCCCTTTTTTTCTGGTCGCTGGTCTTTTGCTCTACTACATGGCCTTTAAGTTTGTCGGTGTCAGTATACATGCTCTCCAGGTTACGGGACGTCTTTCGGTGCACAGCTCTGATTACTTGTTCCATGTACCCGTTCTGGGCATCTATGCGAACTGGGAAACCACAGTGCCGCAGCTGATGGTGCTGGTAATCGTCATCATCAACGTCATTCTCAACGCACGGAAGAAGAGCGTCCAGCCCGTACCGCAAATCAACTAGTGAAGTTGTTCATGCTACAAAAAACGCAGCTATTGCACTCGTTCTGCAATTAGCTGCGTTTTTTCGTACTTCTCTTTTTCACATGTCAAGTTTATTCAGATTGTTTCTCCCAAACTGATGCGGAATGCTCGATATACACGCTCTAGCAAAACCAATCGGGCTAACTGATGGGGAAACACTCTTTGGGAAAATGTGAGCTGTTCGTTCGCCCTCTCCAGCACGGCATCTGACAAGCCATTTACTCCGCCAATTACAAAGGCGATCCGGTTTTGGCCGCCTGCCGTCAAATCGTCAAGCTCCATGGAGAGCCTTTGAGGCGTCCACATTCTCCCTTTCATAGAGAGCGCCATCACGTATTGTTCTGGTGTTAGCCGAGAAAGAATATGATCGCCTTCTTTCTGCCTGCTCCGGTCTATTTCGCAGACGCTTATTTTATCAGACAGCTTTTCCTCCGGAATCTCAACGATTTGCATTTTGCAGTAGACCGCTAGACTCTTGCTGTACTCCTCTATCCCTTCCTTCAAGCTATGATCCTTCATTCTTCCGACTGTCAGAACAGTGATTTCCATTATTCGTCCTCACCCTCCTTGCTATGAAAATCGTATCAAACTATTCTCACAAAATTCTCGCAACGCCGCCCTTTTTGAGCACAAAAAAAACAGAAAGAACGATCTCTTTCTGTTATCCATATCGTTATTTATTAGAGATTAGGCAAGATAAGGCGCTACCCATTTTTGCATTTTCAGAGGCGGCTCTATCCCCAGCTCAAGCCGATAGCCTTCTGTGAATCTCACATAATGCAGTGCGATCTTTTGATGTTGTCCGCTACGCGCATAGATGTCCAGTAATTTCATATTCATGGCTTCATCCAGGGGATACAGCTTCAAGTACGCTTCCAGTCGCTCTTCAGCCCGCTGCAAATCGCGCTGCGCGACATCATGCTCGACCAAGGTACCCACCAACTGAGTGTACTGCTTGCTATACCCTTCTTCTAAAGAAGCTTTCCAGAGATAATCCTTTCCTTCTAACAGTGTTCCTCTGTAAATGGAGCACAGCTCTTCCGCTTGGCTTGCATCCTGCTCCCCCGCCCTATTGGCAACATCGTATTGTTGAAACGCTAACACATCGTACATTTGATGCAATGGCAGAAGCATGTACCCTTCACTTGTCTTTTGGATATCCATTCTAATGCCTTGTTCTTTCATCAGCTTTTTTAACCGATACATCGTATTGTGCAGATTATGCGTCGCTCTTTCCTCATCCATGTCTGACCACAGCAAATCCGTTAAATGCCATTTGCTCATATCGCGCCCTGGGTAGCAAAGGAAGTACGCAAACAATTCTTCGGTCTTCTTGGTTGGCCATCGAACCGGTAAACCATCCGGATTGCGAATCTCGAAACCGCCAAAGCAGCCAATGTCAGCTTGGCGGAGTCTTGGTACGGACTCCGTAGCGACTGGATGCTGCTTGATCAAACGATTAGTCACCCGGTCAATAGCCGCTGGTGTTACCGGCTTCAAAATATAATCGAAAGCATACACCTCAAATGCATCCAGCGCATACTGCCTATAGGCCGTAGTAAATACGATCTTGGTCTGTTCGGACAACTCATAGATCTTGCGCCCCAGCTCCAGCCCATTCATCCTCGGCATTTCCACATCCAGAAAAACGACATGCGGGCAAAGATCGGGAAAACAAGACAATGCTTCCACTGGTGAGGTGAATGCACCGACAATGGTGTAGTGAGGGTTTTGCCCGATCACATGCTTCATTAAATCGAGAATGGGTTGCTCGTCTTCCACAATCATTACCTTAAACAAACCTGTCCCTCCTTTCTTCGTCTACCGCATCCGACTCATCGTGATTGACCGGGATAAACATGGTCACTGTGGTTCCGCGCCCCTGCTCAGAGCGAAATGATAAAACAGCCCCTGGGATTGAGTCCAAACGCTTCCGGATATTCTGGATGCCGATGCCGCCACGTTTTCGCTGTTCCTTCGTCATCTGATTAAGAAGATCATCAGGCATTCCGACACCATCATCCTCGATCACGACTTGAATGTAGCCTTCACCCTCACGAATCGTCAGCGTCACCTTACCGCGCCCTTTTTTCTCGAAAAGACCATGACGAATAGCATTTTCTACAAATGGTTGAATGCACAAAGAAGGGATATTTTTATTCTGAATGCTTTCATCTACATACTCGAAGTAATCGAATCGCTCCCCAAATCTCGCTTTCTCGATTTCGACATAGGCCTCTATCAGCTCCATTTCACGATAGAGGGGGACAAACAGCCTGCTCCGATCCATCTCCAGTATGTATCGTAAATACTGGCTGAGCATGGACAGTAAATGAGCTGCCTTTTCACCGTCTGTATAACAAAAGGAAACGACACTGCTTAGTGCATTGTAGAGGAAATGCGGCTTGATTTGCGCCTGTAAAAAAGCTTGTTTGTTATGAATCGCCTCTCGAATCGATGTCTTCATGGCGAGCAATGTCTGTATTCTGGCCATCAGCGTCTCGCCATCGAACGGCTTGGTCACATAATCATTCGCCCCCGCCCGGTAACCTAACGCAATATCATGCGGTGTATCCTTGACTGTGGCAAATAGTATGGGCAATTCGAGAATAGAATAGTGACTGCGCAGCATGCAGCACAGTTCAATCCCAGAAGTTCCAGGCATCATCACATCTAAAATGACCAGATCTACCTTCATATACTGATTCATTTTACCCATGGCTTCTTTTGCTGAAAATGCTGTGATCACATTATATCTGTGCCTTTTTAAAATATGGAGCAACGTATGAATATTGGAAGCCTCATCGTCCACGATCATAATGGTATACTCGTGTTCTTTTAAAATGTCGAGCGGAGCATCCGAATGCATGATACGTGTAGGCCCCATGCTGGTGACTGCTGTTTCGCGGTTTGCCTGCAACGCCGTCGCTTTAGGCAACGAAAACATCATTCGTGTCCCTTTCCCTACCTCCGACCAGTCCACTCGAATTACTCCATTCATTTGCTCGACCAGCTTCCGACTAATGTACAAACCGACTCCCATGCCTGTATAACCATCTTGCGGCAGGGGCTGGTCCACCTGTTCAAAATACTCAAAAATTGTCTGGTGCTGATCGCGGGTGATCCCTGTACCCGTGTCCTCCACATAGATAGTAACCGTCGTCTCTGTAACAATTGATGCTACCCGAATCGAGCCCTTTTCTGTGTGCTTAATTGCATTATGGACCAGGTTGTACAGGACTTGTCGCAACCGATTCTCATCAGCATATACCCATACATCTGCACCCACTTTATTATCCAGATGCACTTCTTTTCCCAACAACTCAAATTGCAGCACTTCCATGACAAATTGCGTGACGACCCGTACATCGACGACGCCGAGGTGCAAACGTAGCTGTCCGTGTTTGAGTCGAGTGACATCAATCAGGTCGTGAATCAACATGGAAAGCTTGATGGAGGTGTCCTTGACTAGCCACAGATTTTGCTTTTGCCCCGCTGAAAGCGTCCCCTCCTCGTCGTCGAGCAAGTGTGAAGTAATGTTTAGAATGCCATGCAGCGGTGTCTTCATCTCGTGGGAGGTATGCGCCAAAAATTCATCCTTGAGCTGATTGGATACAGCCAGCTGCTGAGAAAGCGTCTCCGTCTTTTCAAATGCTGTCGTGAAACGTACAGCCAAAAGAATGTTATACAAGGTTATGAATGTGATGAAACTCATTTTCCCTACCAAATCCGTCGATACGATATTCTCCGAATACAAAATCCCGTCTGTTAAAAAGAGAAGGAGAGATCCACTGGCACTGAAAAATAGCAGAATTTCTTTTCTCTTGGACGGATCTTGCTCGCGGTCTTGATTCATTAAAAAGATCATTCTGCCCAAGATATACAAAAAAAGAATTTCTAAATAGATCAAAAAAAGATATTCATACTCACTATGAACAGGATAAGGCAGGATGATAATGGAAACGATGTATATCCCCAAAGGAGCAATGATTTGCTTTATTCTTTTGAGAGGCATAACCCTGCGATCCATCAAGTAGAACAAACAGATCAACTCGACTGCACTCACATAGACACTGAGGTCCTGTAGCTTGTACGCCAGATCAAACGGAATCATCGGCAAAAAACGAAGCAATACCTTTTCACCGTAAAGCAGTTGCCCAACCATGATTGTCAAAATATAGAGTCCGCTGAACAAATACGCTTTTTCCTTCATTCGCAGAAAGTAGAAATTGAGATGATAAATACCCAAGATCACAAGAATGATCACGGCCGCGATGTCCGCGCCTAGCTGTATCCCATTAAGCATCGAAATATCGCTATCTAACCCGAATTGGATCGAGTTAATGATTCCCCCTGTGATATACATATAGTTGGCGACTTGAATAATCATTTCCACTTCACGTGTATCTGTGTGAAAATAGGTACTGTACGGGGTATTCCCTGCCTTATGCGCCTCTATACTTTCCCCAGGATGACCACTCGCTCCCTCTAACCGACCATTGATATACAGCAGATGAGACATCCGAACATTTCGCATTTTGATCCCATATATTTCATCCGTGTCACTCACGGTTACCTTTAGCCGATACGTCCCGAAACCCTTTCTGCTCATTCCGCCTGTTTCATTTTTCCCTTTCCATGTTCCAGGGACCGCTAAATAGGAGGCATCTGTACGTTCTTTCCTGTGAAAATCATCTGGCCCTAGAAGCTGTCCCTCGTAAAATTCCCACTCACCATCTAAGCTGACCGGTCCCTTTTCGTGAAAGTCCCAGCCGGACAAATCTAGTACACCCTTCTTGGCGGGCGGCGTGTTTTTAACCGGTATAGTCTGGATATAGATGCTAAAAAACGTCACGATGGAGATAGAGAAGGTCAAACAGATTCCGATGAACTTCAGGTACTTCCACGTCTTCAAAAGCCACTCACCACCCACCGAACTTGAGTCCATCCATGCTATCATTCCATACTCACAAAAAACTCACAAGCTCAGGGGTCATTCTCATGCCATAAATAGGTAGAGGATTCTCACAAACTGTCCCTTATGATTCGTCATTTTGAACAACATTTTGTGATACCATAGATCAGGTGTAACATTCTTTTTACATTTTCCGTCATTTCTTACGGTACACGATTCTTTTTGATTGGAGAGACATATGGGGGCAACATCTAATTCCGTTAAAGTAGACGTCAAGGCCAAGTCAACAGTAGCACAAAATATCGTCTTTCTGCTTATTCGCCAGCTCCGTCCGCATCAATGGACGAAAAATCTGCTCGTTTTTGCCGCATTGCTGTTCTCCCTGCACAAAGTGAGTCCCAATGTGATTGGAAAATCACTGATCGCCTTCCTGCTTTTTTGTTTCGTGTCAGGCTGTGTCTACATCTTAAATGACTTTGTAGATATCAAAAATGATCGCAATCATCCCGAAAAGCAGTTTCGTCCGATGGCTTCAGGGGCACTGCCTCCTTTTTTGGCGCTAGGGTTTGGGGTCGTACTGCTAGCCGGGTCGCTCATTACCGCTTTTTATTTTGATCGACTGTTCGGGGTAGTTTTGACTCTTTATTTTGTGATGAACATCGCCTACTCCCTGAAGCTCAAGCATGTGGTGATTCTGGATGTCATGATCATCTCAGCCGGATTTGTTTTGCGTGCGATCGGGGGCAGTCTGATGATCCAAACGCCCTTTACACCGTGGTTTTTGCTGTGCACGATGCTCCTCGCGCTCTTTCTGGCGATTAGCAAGCGGCGCCATGAGCTTCACTTGCTGCAGACAGAAAAAGGCACACATCGGAAGGTATTGGACAGCTATTCCTCTGAATTGTTAAATCAGCTTAATACCATCGTCACCTCGGCAACGATTATTAGCTACTCCCTGTTTACCTTCACGTCGGGCCGCACGATTCAACTGATGTGGACCATTCCGTTTGTGATCTTCGGTATTTTTCGCTATCTCTATCTGATTACGATCACCGACAAGGGAGGCAGCCCTGAAAAGGTTTTGATTCAGGACAAGCCTATTCTCATCACTGTTTTGCTCTATGTCATTACGGTAGCCGGGATTATCTACATGTTTGAAACATAATTGCACAGACAGGTTGTGAATCTAGCTATGCCATCACTCGTTCTCATCATCGTCTCGGTAATCCTCAGTGCATGCGGGCAAATCGCCATGAAAATGGGCGCCTCCTCGCTGGGCGGAAAAAATGACATGCTGTTCATGAAGTTCCTGCACTACTTTACCAACCTGCCTATTATGGCTGGGCTTGCCCTATACGGGCTTTCTGCGTTTATCTGGATCGCTGCTCTGGAAAAAGTCCAGCTTTCCTATGCGTATCCGATGGCTGCGCTCGGGTATGTTCTCGTTGCCGGACTTTCCTTTCTTATTTTTCATGAGCCGATGTCCCTCACGCGCATTGCTGGTCTGGCCATTATTGTAATAGGGGTCATCGTAATTTCGCAGTCGTAATACGAGATGTTTAATAAGTTTTTACAATCTTTCAAAGGAGTTTTTTCATGTTATATGCGTTGGCGCCGTTTATTGGCTGGCTCGTGTCAGGCACTATCAAGTTTCTGATTAACTATCTGCGCTTTGGAAAAGAAGCCAAAAAAATGGTT
Source organism: Brevibacillus sp. NRS-1366 (assembly GCF_050467985.1). NCBI lineage: Bacteria > Bacillati > Bacillota > Bacilli > Caryophanales > Paenibacillaceae > Brevibacillus > Brevibacillus sp. NRS-1366. The sequence goes on from NZ_JBITPN010000011.1 coordinate 250,100, forward strand.
GGCAACGGGGGCTTTCCCAGTACGCACACCACCGTTATGGTGACGACTGTGTTTCTGATTGGATTGCAGGAAGGATTTTCACACCCGGTTTTTGGGTTGGGAGTGGCTGTGACGTTTATTATTATCATTGACGCTACTGGATTGCGCAGAGCCGTCGGCAAACATGCTGCAGCGCTCAATCAGCTAGCAGACAAACGTCCGGATGGGGCAGGAACCAAGCCGCATCGCGAAAGCATGGGACATACTCGGTGGGAAATTGCTGGAGGACTGGTACTCGGCATACTGCTCGCAACACTACTGCATCTACTGTCTCAGCTTATCCCCGGAATTCTCGGTTCGTAGACAGGAGACAATGTATATGAAAAGCCGTACAGGTACGTATTCGTTTTTAATAGGGATGACCTTGCTGTTGTTTATGGCAGGCATCGTGCTTAGCACATCTATTTTGTTTTTACTTGGTATCTCTGTATCTGCCATTAGCTTTTGGGTGGCGGTAGCCGCTGCTTTGGCCTCTTTGGCTGGCGGAATTGCGGCATTCGTTTCCACCCGACGCAAAGCCTGGTTCTGCTCCCTACTTGCCGGATTGGCAGTCGTCGTAGGAAGCAGTTGGTACATTAGTGCCCATACCTACGATCTCTCGTTTGATGGTCAAACCTACCATCAGGAAGCAATCTTTCTTTTAACAGATGGCTGGAACCCCGTTCATGATCAGCCGCTTGCCTCACTCAACCCCAAACCGGTTGAAAAAATGGATAATAAAGAGATCCTGACCGCCTTTCATCTCTGGATCAATCATTACGCCAAAGGGCCTTGGATGCTCGATTCCGTCATGTACAAGCTGACGAATCAGATTGAGATCGGCAAGATTTTCAATCTGCTCCTGATCGCCGCTTCCTTTTTCTTTAGCGCAGCCGCCATGTTAACTGCCATTCCTGAGAAAAATGGAAGAGCTGTGCTCGTCTCGCTGCTGGCTGCCCTAAACCCTGTCGTGGTTTCGCAGGCAACCTCCTACTATATTGACGGTCAGCTCGGCTCGCTCATGCTCATCATCTGCGCTCTTGGCTATTTGCTATTCAAACGATATCATTGGCTGATTCTACTCACCCTGTGTGCATCACTGATGCTGCTCGCCCAGATCAAGTTTACTGCTCTGGTGTATGCCGTCTTGCTCGGATGCTCTCTTCTGGTCCTCTTCTTTTTCTTTGATCGCCAAAAGAACTGGAAGAACCTGTTTGGCTGGCTTGCTGCCAGTCTGCTCATCTCAGTCGTGATTGTAGGCTACAATCCGTACATCACCAACACTCTATCAAAAGGGCACCCTTTTTATCCGCTTCAGGGCAGGGGAGCGGTTGATATCATGACGTCGAATAGTCCGCATGATTTCAAAGAGATTCATTCGCTGCATAAGCTGGGGATTTCCTTGTTAGCCAAATCAGAGAATATTGCCAGTCCGAATGAAACGACGCTGAAATGGCCATTTACGGTGACCTTGGGGGAATTAAAAGCGTTTTACGCCCCCGATGTCCGGGTTGCTGGGTTCGGGCCGTTTTTTGGTGGAGCCATTCTACTAACCTGCCTCCTCCTCATCTTGGTGCTCACTTCTGACAGAGCGAAGGCAAAGCCACTTCTTCTCATCTGCGGTCTGCTTCTTCTCACCGTAATCATCAATCCAGAGAGCTGGTGGGCACGTTATGTTCCTCAGCTATGGTTCATTCCCATTCTCATCGCGATCGCCGGATGGGAAGCGAAAAAGAAAGCGACCCGTTATATCAGCAGGATATTGGTCGGCATTCTTTTGGCGAACATGCTGCTCGTCGGTACAGCTCATACCGTAGGACAGTTTATGATCAATTCGTATGCCAAAAATCAGTTGCAGGAAATCAAGGACAACGGCAAAACCATGCTTGTTGATTTCCACCATTTCAATGCGGTTCGAGTCAGGCTGCAAGAAGCGGGTATCCCTTTTGTCGAACAAAAGATTGAAGACAAAAGCGCCAAAGGAATCGTTGCTACCAGAGCTGTCTATCTTTTGAAGTAAAACAGCAAAAAGATAAAGCAAAAATCCCCTTCTAACCAACCAGAAGGGGATTTCGTTTTTGGGTTATTCATGCGGAAACAGTGGAAGCTCCTGCAAAAACAAGATGTCGGAGCGCTTTGCTGCATCTCCCTCGGCCAGAATGGCGGCTCTGGCCACGACATTTCCGCCAGCCTGCACAACCAGGTCCTCGATGGCCTGCAATGATTTGCCGGTGCTGATGACGTCGTCAATAATCGCCACTCGCTTGCCTGCAATTTCTCTGGCATCTGCACCATCAAGACAGAGAATTTGTTTTTTCTGCGTGGTGATGGACTCTACTTCGTTAATCAGCGGCGAATCCATGTACGGTTTGGTGCTCTTCCGTGCAACATAGTACTTTTTCATCTGGAGCACACGGGATACCTCAAAAATGAGCGGGATACCTTTCGCCTCAGCGGTAATCAGAACATCTACCTCTGGCAGCTTTTCAGCCAAAAGTGGCGCCGCGGCTGATACCAACTCGGTATCGCCCAAAATCACGAAACTAGCAATGCTCAGATTTTCTGCAATCGGCATGATCGGCAATTTGCGCGTCACTCCTGCTACTTCAAGCGTATACGTTTTTTCCATCGTAATCCCTCCTGTTTCCTTCTTACATTCCGAAAAAGCTAATCAATACTCGCATCAATAGGCCCGCCAGCATTCCAAAGAACGGATCGGAAATCGCCGTAACGACCATCGTCATACCGCCTACAAGACCGGACGAAGCGTCTCCTGTGGTCAAAGCAGCAGTAGCATTGCCAGGAACGGTTACAATCGCACCCAATACAAACAAAAAACCAGAGATTGATTCACTCGGAATATAACGGCCGATCTTCGGCAGCAGACCTGCAAACAAAATGGCTGCCATCAGCACCATCATCAGTACACCAGAAGCAACTGGGTTTGGCGCGCCTGCTGTAGCAGAGATAATGGCCTCTACCGGGGCTCCCCCAAATAGCGCAGATACCATATCCGCAACGCTGCTAATTACACTGAGCGTATCAATGTTCACATCTGATTTCGCGATTTCTCCGTTAATTTGACCAAAAGCGATATTGGCACCGATATTCAAACAGACCATCGCCATGGCCCCACGCAGGATAGCCGGGGAAAACGTCAGCCTTTGCAAGACCAAGCGATCGTTAGCAAGTGGCTTGATCGAGCTTCCTTGCTTCAATAAAATCGAAACCACACTAGAGATCAGAACAGATACGGTTACCGTGTACACCAAGTCTTTTGTCATGAAATACGTAAGCAATCCAGTAGCCATCGACGTCGCGCCCACCGGCATGTTGTTACGCGCCATATCCCAGGAGACACGTGCCAGCATGATTCCTACGCCCGCCATCATCCCGTTCGTAATAACCGGACCAATAAAGTCTACAATTCTCTCCAAAAAGCCAAACAGACCGATAATGGTCATAATCATTCCGCCAACAAAAATCATCGAAAGCCTGTCTCTCATGCTCTTTCCCATCGTTCCAGCCAAAGCAATTGTCTCGGCTTGATAGGAAACGACAGCGACTGAACCCGTGAGAGCGTTACCAGCCGCACCAACCAGGAATGCCAAAGCAGTCGGTACAGATGCAAAGCCCAAGGATAGCGCAAGCAGACCTTGCGGCAAGCCGTTTAATACGACACTCAGAGCCGCAATAATGTCTTTCCATTCCATGTTTTTCTTCTCCCTCTCACAAAAATCAAATTAAACGATCAATTTTCACAAGTGTTAAATTAACATAAAAACCGATCTACTTCAAATACTAATTTGTCAATGTTCGTCTTTTGTCCATTTACACTACGATAATGATCGACAACCGTTTGATTCGACCAGCCATAATTCGAACGATATTATACTCGAACAGCATGCAAAAAAAGAAGACGCCGCATCACCTGCGTGTCCTCTTTTCCCCCTCGATATGGTAAAAACGGTCCCGTCAACGAACTTTTTCGTGAATGAGATCATTACTAAATGGAATTCACCCAATTCTTCATCCAGGTATCCTGATCAAGTAGATGATAGTTAGCTGGATATAAGAAAGGGTCATGTCCAATAAAGGTCGGCCACCAGAAGATACCTGCCCCGTGTACATTAGCTCCTTCAGCTATAGCCGATTTCAATCCCAGTATGGCAGTGTTCATGTTCTCGACGTAGGGATCATGATAGATGATCAAATTTTCCTTTACAATTCTTCGCTCATAGGACGGCATCAAAGGAACAAGCTGACTTCTTTCTTGAAAAGGTCCCGTTTGTCCAATAGCATCGCTGTATCGCTTTACTTCCGATTTCCAGAGCAAACGATAAGCATCGGGGCTATCAATCGGCGAACCCCATCCCATCTGGTCATAGAACATTGGATTAACTTGATTAACAACAGCGGCAATAGCATTAATATAGTCGCTGTCCCAAGTCTTGTTAGGCGTGAAGTTAACAGGGGCCGATACGGAAAAGTAGCGATTACTTGCAAGAGCATTTGTTCGTAAATATTTTAAGGATCCAAGTAATACGGAATCATTTCTTAGAAAGGCTTCGAAATCTATATGTACGCCGTCTGCTGTATAAGTATTTCCGTCAAGCAGTAAGCCTTTATTTACGAAAAGATTTACAAGAGAGTTGATATTTTTGTTAAACGTATCTGTACCGAATTCTGTGTTCGCTACCTTCTCTCCTTTTTTATTAGAAATGACTCTTTTGTTATAGTTTAAAACGACAATAATTTGCTGATTGGGTGCTACTTGCTTCGAATGTTTAATCCAATGTGCAAGTCCGGCATAATTGGCGGGGTCCAAGGTGCCTTGATCGGATAATGGACCTATGTCCGCGAATTGATAGCTAATTCGTTTGCCCTGCAGCTCGTTGACATAAACAGAAATATCTCCAGGATCTTGCCGGGTATTGAACCAGTCGGCAGATAGGAATGCCGCATTATTATTAGTCTGACATTTTGTTGTACACTTTATTTTTTCAGACTTAACTCATCAAAGTAAGCAGCCCCGTCTTGAACGACAGTAATGATGTATAGGTAAACTCGGAGTTTAGCTGTACCTTCAACCGTTGTGAACGTTTTCGTTTTTTCCAGATACTCGTCGTTTGTAAATGTAATCGTAAATTTCCCACCGACAATTTTTTTGCCTTCTTGATCAAGACATTCGATACCCAAAATGCCTTCTTGACCTTGGCCGCTAACTTTACCAAAGCCAGATAACGTGTAGATTTGTCCTGGAGTAACGTTATCAATGATCGCGTTTCCTGCGCCCCCCTCTCCTTTGTTGATCATCGCACTTTTATTACCTGAGTAAATATGCTTGAAATCCGATGTATAGGAAAATCCACCCCAATCCTCCCAACCTACTTCTTTCTCGAAATCTGGGTTAATGATCAAATTACTTTCGCCATTCGCCCTGTACATTGACCCGTCCATACTGAAAACAAAGAAAAACATGAAAACACCTACTATACATTTCCAATAGAATTTACTTACCAATATTACGTACCTCCATGAAGAAAATCAGCTAATCTACGTTCAAAAAAAAATCCCTAACCGCCAGATAAAGTGTCCATTCTGGGTTATTAAGGAGCTTTTGAATATGGTCAAGTTATTCTCAAATTCTTTTCAATGTAAACGTTTCCTGCATATATCCCCATACGGACAATTGAATACCTAAAGAACATTATTAGCACAAGATAAAACTCTTTTTTAGTATTTTCTTGAATGGAAATCAGAGTTGGTTTTTTCGACCTATGCTTTTTATCGAATTATATCGAAGAGTCTAATCTATATCCAATTCTAGTTTCGATTTCCTATTTCCGTTTCGATTTTGTCGTTTCATAAGAAAAACGCGGGAAGTGCGCCCGCGTCCTTAGGTTAAGTGGTCGGTGAGGCTGTGGCGGAGAAGGAGGAAAAGGGAGAAAACGCTCCAGCTTCTTGGGTCCCCTGCTGAGGGGTCATCCCTGCACGGTTCCATGAAAAAAGGGAAACCGCGTCCAAAGTAGCCGATCCATGACGCTTCTCAGAGGTGGACGCT
>NZ_JBITPN010000012.1:0-34599 GCF_050467985.1 Brevibacillus sp. NRS-1366
TTCTTATTAAAGCTAATTGACTGGATTAAAGAACAAGGGTGTACTCATGTCGCAATGGAAAGCACAGGTGTTTTTTGGAAGCCAATCGTCAATTTATTGGAAGCAGAATCAATTGAATTTTTGGTGGTTAATGCTACTCATATGAAAGCAGTCCCTGGAAGGAAAACAGATGTCAAAGATGCCGAATGGATCGCTGAACTTCTTCGTCACGGGTTACTTACAGCTAGCTATATCCCCAATCGAAATCAGCGCGAGTTGAGAGAACTAGTTCGATATCGTCGAAGCATAATTGAAGAGCGAGCACGACAACATAACCGAATTCAAAAGGTTTTAGAGGGCGCAAACATTAAACTTTCCTCTGTTGTATCCGATATTTTAGGAGTTTCTAGCCGAGATATGCTTCATGCAATAGCTGATGGTGAAGAAGATCCTGAGAAACTTGCAAGCTTCGCTCGCCGTACTATGAAACGAAAAAAAGATGAACTAGAGTTAGCTCTTCGAGGATATGTGAACCCCCACCAACGTCTTATGATAAAGACCATCTTAAATCACATTGAATTTCTGAATGAACAAGTCGAAAAATTAGACCGTGAGGTCTCTCAGCGAGTCATTTCTTTCCAAGAAGATGTTGAACGATTAGACTCCATACCAGGAATTGCGACTCGTATGGCTGAACAAATCTTATCTGAAATTGGAACAGATATTGAGAAACAATTTCCAAGTGCAGCACATTTATGTTCATGGGCAGGACTAGTGCCTGGGTACAACGAAAGCGCCGGAAAAAGAAAGTCATCTAAAACAAAAAAAGGAAACAAATATTTAAAATCTGCATTAACGGAAGCAGCTCATTCAGTAAGAGGCTCTAAAAATTACCTCGGTGCTTTGTATAGGCGAACAGCAGCACGAAAAGGTAAAAAACGAGCAGCAATTTCTGTAGCTCATGCCATGCTAAGAATCTCCTATTATCTACTTACCCGTAAAGAAATGTATGTCGCTTTAGGAGAAGATTTTTTTGAGAAGCAAAAACAGCAGTTCATAGTAAGGCATTCCGTTCAAAGATTAGAAAAGCTGGGATATACCGTTACTATTACTGAAGCCTCTTAATCTAAGAGAAATATACACAGCATAGAACTCAGACGTTGCTGTTTTTAAAAAGTGAATGAGCTACGTTTTTTTTAGTGTTGCCATTTTTCGTTATACATAGAAATTAATTTTCATGGGAGCTTAACACAGCTGCCAGTCTATACCTTTATTATCCAGTCAAATACTTTATTAATCAGTCTAAAACTCTCAGCACAGTAGAACGTCCCTGCCCGTGGGCCTTTGGACCCACCAACTATACTCCTATTCTGCTCTCGTCCCCGCGGACAGCGAACGCCGGTCATAGGCAACCAACATCATCGCAGCGCCAAGGATCGCGCAAACCATATACATCAAGGAATAGGAGGTCAGGTCCGCCACCGGGCCCATCACGATGCCGCCGAGTGATACGCCCAGATCAGCCATCGCGATGAACAAGCCAATCAGAACATTGCGGTCCTCCTTCGGCAAAACAAAGCTTAAATAGGTCGTCAGTGTCGGATAAAGCAGTGCTTGAGCGGCGCCCATTAATAGTGCACCAGCATAAAACAGAACGGCTCCCGCTACAGCAGCCTGGCTGACGCTAAACGCCGCTGTGGCGAGCAGCAACATCGTGCCCATCATAAAAAAGGAATGCCATTTGCCATCTGACGGTATTTTTTTCCTTAGAGCAAAGCGTGCCGCAACAACAACCGCCGCCTGTAGCATCAAATAGACGGCTGCGCTGCCACTTTCAATCTGCGCAGCGTACAGCGGAATAAAAGTGGTTATCGCACCGAAGATCAGGGACGCGCTCAGCATAAGCACGCTGCTTTTGAACAAATGAGGGTTTTGCACCAATTGACTGAAGGATTGCAGCATCGCCGCCCCCTGGTTACGCTGTTCGGCTTCTCCTGCGGCCTCGACCGACTTAGTATCCATTTTCGCCGTATAGCCCACCACACCAGTCAGTACGGCGATTGCGATCATGATCGCCGCAAACATGTTCATCTCACCTGTCTGCCACATGCCTATGGCAAGCAAAGGGCCGATCATGCCCGGCAGGTAGGAGAACAAGGAATACATAGATATGCCCTGCGAACGATCCTTGTCGGGGAGGGCGTCAATAATTCCCAGCTGCAGCGCCATTGAGAAAAAGGCTGTGCATACCCCCTGCAGCACGCGAGCGACGAAATATCCGCCAAGACCGGTAAACGCATACATTACGAGCGCAACTCCGTTGACAACCAAAATGACGCGCAGCACCTTAATCGGCCCGTGACGCTGAATCAGCCCGCCTGCCCACGGCCGGAAAATCATGGTTGTAAACAGATACGCCCCCATAATGACACCAATTGTTGTATTGGACGCACCCAGCGCTTCCCCTTTCAAAGGGATCATGACATTTAAAATCGAATTGCCGCTAAAATAGAATAGCGTGAGCAAATACAGCCGCAGAAACGGCCAGGCTAAAGCTCCTTTCACCGCTTGTGCTCCTTCCCCATTCTTTGGTTACGTCATACCATGATCTTCCGCAGCAGCTCCCTTGCGTAGGGAGACTGGACATCACTTAAATGTTCCACCTCGATGAGTTCCTCAATCCGGCCACTTCTAATGATCATGACCCTGTCGCATAGATAGGCAGCTGCTTGAATATCGTGGGTGATAAAGATATAGCCCATTCTATGTGTGTCTCTCAAGCCTTTCAGTAATTCAAGCACCTGCATTTGAACAGAGCCGTCGAGTGAGCTAATCGCTTCGTCCAGTACAATGCATGCAGGTTCGGTGGAAACCGCTCTGGCAATGCATACCCGCTGGGCTTCTCCGCCAGACAGTTCGTGGGGATATTTTGGAAGATAGGATGCATCCAGGCCAACATGTACCAACAGGCGCTCAATTTTACTTTGGCGCAACTTCGGCTCCTCCTTTGCAAGTGTCAAGGGCTCAAGCATCGCCTGTTCCACCGTATAGAACGGATTGATGGAGGACGTATAGTCTTGGAATACAGCACTGATACCTCCCCTTCTTGCACTGCGTTCTGATACCGGTTTGCCACCGAACGTGATGGCACCCCGATCCGGCTTTTCTATGCCCAGCAGCAAGCGTCCCAGCGTCGATTTGCCACTTCCGCTTTCGCCGATAATACCAAGGCATTCGCCCTGCTTCCATTCAAAGCCGATGTCGTACAGCACCTGCTGCCACGCCTTAACGAACCAACCGCCTTTTTTGTACGATTTGCACACGCCTTCAACTTTCAGCAACGCCGTCACCTCCCGTCAACTGCATGAAATGACGATTCAGCGCCAGCTTGGACGAAACCAAATAACGGGTATACGGATGCTGGGCACCGGCGAATATGTCCCTGGTCTCGCCTCGCTCTACAATTTCTCCATCCTTCATAACCAATACCTCATCGGCAATACGTTTGACCACGCCCAGATCGTGCGAAACAAAAATCATCGAGCTGCCGATGCGGCTTCGTAATTGTACGAACTGTTCCACTACTTCATATTGCGTAATGGCGTCCAGCGCAGTCGTTGGCTCGTCAGCAATGATAATGTTGGGCTCCAGCACGATAGCGAGCGCGATCATGACTCTCTGCAGCATGCCACCGGACAATTCGTGTGGATAACGGCGCATTACTGCAGGCGGATCTTTGAGACCCACGCTCTCCATCGCTCGTTTTAATTTTTCGGTTATCTCGCCACTGCTCCAATGATAATGCACAGCGAGCGTCTCGCGCAGATGGGCACCGACAGGACGAGACGGATCGAACGCACGCATGCCGTTCTGCATAATCATGCAGAGCCTCCTTCCTCTCACCTTGCGCATCTCTTTCTCGGGAAGCTCGGACAGATTGACCCCGTTTAGGACAATGCGGCCGGATTGGCGAAGACCCGACCTATTAAGCCGCATGACCGCCCGGCAGGTCAGTGACTTTCCGCTGCCGCTTTCTCCGACAATGGCAAGGCATTCTCCTTGTCTGAGGCAAAAGGAGCTGTCCGGAACAAGTATGCGACCTGTTCGGGCGTCCCATATTTTCAAATGATCGACTTCAAGCAAACTCATGTCCGGATTAGGCAACCTCCTTCCCCCGCAGCTTCGGCAAGACTGCGCCGATGCGTGTTTTCGTTCCCCTTCTGGCGGTCATCAATTTCGGATCCAGCGCGGTTTGAAGCGAATCGGACAGGAAATTGACCGCCGATACTACTACAATGATCGCTAGACCAGGAACCAACATCAGCTCTGGACGGGAGAACATGACCGATCTCGCTTCATTCAGCATCATGCCCCACTCTGCATTCGGGGCTTGAATGCCCAGGCCGAGAAAGGACAGACCTGATATTTGCAAAATCATCGATCCGAAGGTACTGCTGGAAATCACAGCAATATCCGGAAGCGCAACCGGCACGATATGCTTCGCCATAATGCTGAAATGGCCGGCGCCGAGCGTTTTGGCGAACTTCACATAATCGGCTTCCGCATATTGCCTGACGGAAGTACGAATGACTCGGGCGAACCATGCCCATTTCATCAGCACAAAGGCGATCAATATATTTTCCAACCCGGCCCCCAGCATGCCGACGATCGCGAGCGTCATCACGTATCCTGGAAAAGAAAGCATGCAGTCGCAAATCCGCATCAGCAGCGCATCTAATTTACCCTTGAAGTAGCCCGCCACAAAGCCGAGTGCAGCTCCGATGCAAGCAGAAGCGGCCAGCGCGACGAGCACCCACAGAACGCTGGGGCGAATCCCGTAAATGAGCCGGGACAATACGCAGCGGCCGAGATGATCGTTGCCAAGCCAATATTGCCAGGATGCTTCCGCAAAACGCAGCTCCATATGTACCTCATTCGGATCGTGGGGGGCAAGGAGAGGCGCGCATAGGCCGATCAACAGGGTGGACGCGACGACGGCAAGCGATGCGGCCCCCAGTTTATCCTTCATCAATTGCACCAGCAGCTTCATTTAAAACTCCTTCCTTAGCCTGGGATTGAGCACCGCATTGATGATGTCGGACAAAGTATTGAACAACACGAAGGCGGCAGCCAGCACCAGGACATACGCCTGGATCATCGGAAAATCCCTGCTGAGTATCGACTTGACGGTCAGTGTCCCCAGACCCGGCCATGCGAAAATGTTTTCCACCACAACCGTGCTGCCCAATATGATGGGAATCGCAAGACCGAATACCGATACAGCGACCTGTAAGGAATTGCGCAAAATATGTAGTGTGATCCTTCTCTCCGGCAAGCCGCACGCTCTGCCGTACAGCACGTAGTCTTCATGCAGATTGCTCAGCATGGAACTACGGATGATCCGGAAATAGATTCCCGCGTAACCGATCACAATGACCGTTACAGGCAAGACGTAGCTGCTGTACGAGTCCATTCCACTGGTTGGAAACCAATCCAGCTTGACGGAAAAATACCAGACCATAAGTGCCGCAAGCCAGTAAGGCGGCATCGAGGTGAGTAAAAAAGAGAAGCCGCGAACGGATAAATCCAGCACTTTCCCCTCTCTCAAAGCACAAACGATGCCAAGTACAATCGACAGGACGATTATGAATAACGCCGATATCAGAGTCAGCTTGAGCGTGTTGAGCAAAGCCGGACCGAGCAACGACCATACCGGTTTACCCGTCACATAGGAGCTTCCGAAATCAAGCTGCAGGCAGGACGTGAGCCAGTCAACGTACCTGGCGAGCAGCGGCCGGTCCATGCCGAGCGCCGTTCTCGTTTCTGCGATTAGCTCATCGGTTACAACCGGCACTTCCTGCGCACGCAGAATAATCTCGGCGGGGTCCATCGGTGACAAGTGGTTCAACACGAAGGTCAGAAATGAAATGACTACAAGCAACGGCAACGCTATGAGAATGCGTTTCACGATGTAACCGCCTAACATTCGTTTCTTTCACACCCCTCTGCCGGGAAATAGTTTTTAGCCCCCTACTCGAAATGCATTCGTTCAAAGGGCAGCTCGTATTGGGTTTGCTTGAACGACACACCTTGCAGATTAGCCGGTGCTACAACCGTAACGCTGCCGTTCGTCAGCGGAATAAAGACAGCCTCCTTATGTACGATCGTCAAAATGTCGGCATACAGCGCTTGTCGCGTTTTTTCATCCGCCGTTACCATTACTTCATCAATTTTCTGATACAGCTCCTTCGCCTGAGAGATTCCGCTTGTCGCATGGAGATAAGACGATTTGGAGGCAAAGGCAGCAATGGTGCTTTGCGGGTCATAGGCGAGTCCCCACGTTTGATTGAACAGCAGATCATAGTCGCCCTTCGATCTGCGATTCGCAATGGAGCTGGATTCTTCGCCGATCAATTCGAGCTTCATGCCGATCTTGAGAACTTCATTCTGAATCAGCTCGGCCTGCGTTTTCTGCGAAGAGGAGTTGACATCGTAATACAGCTTCATCGTTAGCGGACGATCATTCTTCATCCGAACCTCCCCTTCTTTCGCCGCAATCCAGCCAGACTGCTCCAACAGACGCTTCGCGGCTTCGGGATCGTATCCGCGCTTCTTCAATCCAATATTGGCATAGTTAACATTGGAGGCGAAAAGCGTTTCCGCCGCCGTTTCCGTCTCGCTGAAGATACTTTGGCTAATTGTCTTCCGGTCGATGGAGTGCCAGATCGCTTCGCGCACCGCCTTCTCGCTGACGGGGCTGTCCGACTTGCTGCTATTGGCTACGATCATCTTCGTATTCATCGGCTCGCTGCGAACAATTTGGTATTTACCCGAATTAGTCAGTCGATTCATCGCTTCTACATCGATGCTGTCGGCGCCGCGATCGTCGGTGAAGACAAAGTTGACTTCGCCTTTTTGCAGTGCCAGCAGGGTTGTCTCGCCCGCAGGCAGCACTTTGGCTGTAATCCGCTTCACCTTGGGCAAGCCGCCCCAGTAACTTTCGTTCGCCTCGAAGCGAGCGTATTGATCGGTCACATGCTCGGCCAGTTTATAGGGCCCGGTGCCGTTGAATCCCGCGACGCCGTCCTTCGTGTTCCCATTCCGAAAATCCTTGGGCGACAGAAACACATATGGGCGGGTCATCGACAGTTCCAGTAACGTCGGGTAATACGGCTCCGTAAGCGTTAATCGAACAGTATGCTCATCCATCACGCTAACTTCCTTAAGCTTTGAGGACAGTTTGATCCACGTGTGCTTGCTCGCATTAAGCTGCACCGCTTCGATATTTTGTTTGACCGCGTCGGCGTTAAATGGCGTTCCATCATGGAAGGAGACACCTTTACGCAAATGAAAAGTGTACGCTTTACCGTCATCGGAGATGTCCCAAGATTCCGCCAGCAGCGGCTTGATGCCGTCCTTGGTGTTTTCGACCAACGATTCGTACACAATGCCCTGCGCCGCCATCGAGCCGGGATACAAATGAGGGTTCATATCGTTAATATCTTTCGCTGTTGCATATACGAGCTCCCGCGCTCCATCCGGCGTTCCCGCGACTTCGCCTCTGCCGTCGCTGCATCCAATCAGCAAGACGATGGCAAATACTGCTGCCAACAGTCCGGGTACTGTTGTTTTGTGCATGTGTGTAACACTCCTCCAAAATGTAATCATTACGATTTGTATCATATTGGTTTATCGTAATGATTCCTATTATCGTTGTCAATCAAAATTCTTGCTCCCTTGGGTACTTCTAGAAAAAGCAAATTTACAACGTTAAGTGAATTGAGACACAAAAACAGCCGGTTTACACCATGTTAAAGGTGTAACCGGCTTTACTCTTTTGAATATTTAAAATCCGCATTAACGGAAGCAGCTCATTCAATAAGAGGCTCGAAAAATTACCTTGGTGCTTTGTATAGGCGAACAGCAGCACGAAAAGGTAAAAAACGAGCTGCTATTTCAGTAGCCTATGCCATGTTAAGAATCTCCTACTATCTACTTACCCGCAAAGAAAACCGGGAGGCGCGATGCCGGCCAGGTGCTCGCTAACGGAGGGCTGGGGCTATTGTTATGCACGGCAAATTGGGCGTATCCGCATCCGCTTTGGTGGTACGCCTTATTTTACCTGTTCCGTTCACTTGGTGCTGCCATACTTCCCGCTTAAAAAGCTGTCGACCTGGATCGACAGCCTTTTAAGCGGGAAGTATGGTTATCCAATCAAAAGCGTGACGAACGACTCTCGATCCAGATTACCAAAGAACTCCTGGATATTTATATCTGCGAGAAGCGCACTGACGGATGGACGATCATATGGAAGGCTCATTGATAGAAAACAGCAGATAATCATCATGATCAGGCAAACATCGGTCAGCCTCCATCCCAAAAGCATTCTTCCCTCCTATCCTTCAAAGACCTGTCTTATCGTCTGGTACTTATGGCCATGGTACATCGCATTTGCGGACTCCCCGAATTTCGTCGATGTATGTCGTAAGCATATAGTCTTTAAAAGTAAAGCGGTAGTTTTTTTTCATAACTCGATTTCGCCTGTAACAAGCAAAGCCTGTAACGTAATAAACAGTTGATAATGAACCGCAGGATTACGCAGATCTTGTCCAAGCAGATTCTCAATTTTTTGAATGCGATAACGTAGCCCACTCATTGATAAAGACAGGTCGTTCGCTGTCTGTTCAAGGTTCCCGCCGTTTTCCAAGAATACGTAGAGCGTTTTTATCAATTCCGCATTTTTATTGTAACGGCTGTCGTAGAGCGTCCCTAACAGTTGTTGAGCGCTCTTTTTGATAGCGCTCTCATTTTTGCTGTTTATTAAAAGGCCCACAACACCAAGTGACTCAAACAACACGACTTTTCTGGTCGTAGGAGTGCTCATGCGCAAGGAGATCATTGCTTCATCATAAGAATCGGATGCGCGGTCGATGTGTTCAGATTTTGAACTGATGCCGATTTGGAAGGTACATTTCTTGAACAAGTTTGCTACATACTCGATAAAATTGGTAGAGAATCCCGAAATATCCCCCTTATTGAGGGACTCGGTTTGAACTAACAGCACAATGTTGCCTGAGCGTTGCCCAATTAACACATTCCATTTCTTGTCTTTAAAGTACTGAAGGGTAGATTCCATTACCTCTTCATGAATAAGAAGTTCATTTTCCATTTGTCCTTGCTTCTGTTGAGATTGTAATACCACGATGTAATAATGCTGTTCCAAGTCCAAGTTGATATAGCTTCCGCGCTTGAGGATTTCCTTTTTGGAAGCAAATTGGCCCTGCAGCAATTGTTCCAAAAAATGCCCCTTCATTCGCTCATCTGCTTCAAAGCTTGTCTTTTCATTTAACAAGTAAAGGGAAGAGACTGTAGCAATCCTCTCCAGGATGATAAGATCAATCTCAGGACAGTTGTCCACATTTGCTACATAGACAAAAGAACAATAACCGATAATCTTCTTGCGGAGTACAATCGGGGTAATCAAACGTGAATGACAGAGCGCATTGATTTTACTCGTAAGTGCAAAAGATTCATAGTGGTTTACTTTCTGTTCATGGATTGCCTTCCTGTTTTTTTGCAGATACGTTTTGAAATCATCATCGATCCTAGCAAACTGTTCCGGTGGTAACCCAGCATAGGCAAACGCGCGAAATTTGGCATCTTCAATGATTAGTGGCATACCGGTCGTTTCATAGACAACATCGGCGATCGATTGCAAATCATTGCCATTAATAATCTCTTCCGTTAATTTTTTGTGAATGTTCGATGTTCGAGATAGATTGTTACGCTCTTCCAACAGCTTTTCATAGGTCACTTCCAGTTCTTTCACAATGGGTGTGTCTTCGTAGTACTGCAGAATATCGTCAACTTCCCCGTTCCATAGCTCTAGCGATTTTCCCACCCAACGGCACTCGGTGTGTCCTGTTCCCGTACAAGCCAGTTCCTTTACAATGACCGTGTGATTAAAGATGGCAGACAAATATCCGCTGGCATAACCAATTAAAGTGTAACAGACCGGTGTTTCTGAGTAGCCGAATCGATATATGTGTTCTTCAGCTTCATAGGAGTTAACCCAGACACCTTCCATGTGAATCGATTTCAACGATTGATCTGGGGCGCGATCCACCTTTAGGAAAGTTGTTCTAACGCCCGTATGGCCTTTAATCATATGCAAGGCAGGTCCGGTCGAAATGACATCTTCTACTGAGGGCAAATTCATTTCCATTGCCTTCTTCGCGTCTTTTACTCCGAGGTCCCATCCGTAACGGATGAGGAAGCCTTTCATTCGTTCCATCCCGATATTCGTAATCAAATCTTTGCGAAGCGTTCCAAATGCTGAAGCTGAAATGACTATCATTCGTTCATCGTTCATGTAAATTGTTCCGTTTTGCTCTGACAGAGTTAGATGGTCGTATAATTGCTTTAGATTGGTCAACTGTCATCACACCTTTTTCCAGATTGAAACCTGACGGTGCGCTACGGATCCACTAATTCAACCACCATATTACTGAGCGGATACGTTTTACAAGCGAGTGAATATCCCCGCTCCCGGTCTTCACCAGGCAGAACTTCACGAGAAGAGAGACCAAGCATATACTCGCCTTCGAGTACTTTTATTTTACACATTCCACATCCTCCCCTACAACAACCAAACGGAATGTTCACGAGATGCCGACGTGCTGCTTGCAGAAGGTCATGCTCTTTTTTACATTCAAACCTTTTTTCTCGAAGAGTAATTTGAAACATAGAAAATCTCTCCTCCCTATTTAATGAAAAACCCAAATCGGACTGTGTTTTAATAAAACCTTGAAAAAGACAGTCCGATTTGCAATGTGGAAATATGGCAAGAGCTTTTTTTAGGAGAGAGCAAGGCAGACGGTTTTGGCTTCGGTAAAGAACTCCAAGCTGTGATGTCCACCTTCACGCCCGATCCCGCTTTTCTTGAAACCGCCAAAAGGTGCACGTAGGTCGCGGACAAACCAGCAATTCACCCAGATCGTACCGGCTCGAACTCTATGGGCAACTCGATGAGCCCGCTGCAAGTTATCCGTCCAGATTACTCCATTGAGTCCATACTCCGTGCTGTTGGCAATCTGCAATGCTTCCTCTTCCGTGTCAAATGGAATCAGCGTCACGATCGGTCCAAAGATTTCCTCTTGGCAAATACGCGCTTTCGGATTTTCCTGAATATAAATGGTAGGCTCCAAATAGAATCCGTGTTTCAGGTAATCAGGTAGCTCAGGCCGCTTTCCGCCGAACACCAGTTTCGAGTTTTCCTCTTCAGCAATTTTGATGTAGCGGGTTACCTTGTCGTAATGCTCTTTACTGACAAGGGGCCCCATGTTGGTGCTGGAATCTTGCGGATCACCTACCTTCAGTTTAGAGGCGGCATCCTTAAAACGCTCGACAAACTCGTCAAAAATACTCCTCTGGACGAGTATTCGCGATCCGGCAAGACATACTTGACCTGAGTTTAAGAAGGCAGCGCGGATCGAAGTAGGTATCGCTTTGTCTAAATTTGCGTCTTCGAAGACGATGTTGGCTGCCTTGCCTCCGAGTTCAAACGAGACACGCTTTAGGGTGTCCGCTCCATTTTTCATGATCGCTTTACCTGTTGTTGTCTCCCCTGTGAAGGAGATGAGGTCAACTTCTGGGTGAGTCGTCATGAACTCGCCGGTAGAGTGTGGGCCAAAGCCTTGTACGATGTTTACCACGCCGTCCGGAATACCCGCTGCTTTGGCAATCTCGCCGAGCAACGATACGGTCATCGGAGTCGGTTCAGCGGGCTTGATCACCGCTGTGTTTCCTGTCGCGAGGCACGGCCCCAGCTTCCAGGTGGTCAGCATGAAAGGCAAATTCCAAGGAGTAATCAATGAAGCTACACCGACTGGCTCATATCTGGTGTAGTTCAAATACTCCTCTTCCATGGGATATGTCTCGCTACCCTGTTGTTCCATAAAATCCGCAAAAAACTGTAAGTTATGGGCAGCCCGTGGAATTTCAAACTCATACGCCACCGGGAACGGTTTTCCTACATCCAATGCTTCCAGGCGGGCGAGTTCTTCTCTGCGCTCCATGATGATTTCTGCCATTCGACGAATCTTTGCACAACGCTCTTTTATTGTCATGGTACGCCACGGGCCTTCTTCAAACGCACGGCGGGCTGCCAGACAAGCGCGATCAACATCTTCTTTTGTCGCCTCGTGGACGATTGCAATCACGTCTTGCGTAGCAGGATTGTGAACAGCAAAGGTTTTATTTGCGGAGGATGTGACGTATTCTCCATCTATGAACAACTTGATTTCTCTTGTCTTTGATGTGATTTCTGTCATGGTTTCCACTCTCCTTTTATTTGGATTGCCGCTTTTTGACGGATTCTCCGGCAATCCCCCAATGTTCCGGCGCCATTTCGTTAATCATTACGCGGACAGTCTCAATCGGTGACTCCAAGATACTGGCAACCGTCTGCGTGACTTCGAAAATCAGCTTCTCTTTCTTTTCGGGAGAACGTCCTGCCAAGATATTGATTTGAATTAACGGCATCGAAAAGCCCCCTTTTAATTGGTAAAGAATGCCGTAGCAGAGCCAAGGCCGTCCATGCTCACTGTTATCAGGTCACCCGCTGAAACAGCCGTCGCTTCACACAGGGCACCGCTTAACACAATCTCGCCTGGTTGAATCGACTGTCCGGCTTCTGCCAATTTGTTTACCATCCAGGCAATCGCTCTCGCTGGATGTCCCATCACGGCAGCACCAGTACTGGTGGAGATGACCTGTCCGTTCTTTTTGAACACCATTCCCATCAGCCGCAAGTCTGCTTCGTCCGGTTTGAAATACGGCCCTCCCAGGATAAAGCGTGACGAAGATGCATTGTCTGCGATGACGTCAGGAAGTGTGAATGAGAAATTACGGTAGCGGCTATCGATGATCTCCAATGCTGGCATTACGTACGCCGTTGCGTCGAGCACCTCTGGTACCGAGACACTTGACCCTTTTAGCTCGCGCTTGAAAACAAACGCAATTTCCGGCTCTATCTTGGGATGAATAAACGGTGCCAAGGAAATCGGTGTATCCTCGGTTAAACGCATGCTGTCCAACAAAACACCGTACACAGGTTCGTGGACACCCATCATCTGCTGTTTGGCAACGCTCGTCAGCCCCAATTTTCGGCCGGCGATTTTGGTTTTCTCCGCTTCGCACTTCATCTCGATCAGCCGTTCCTGAGCTCGATACGCCAGGTCTGCATTCAATTGGGGGTAATTGTCCACAAACTTGTCTACCTCGAAGGCTTCCCTCTCTGCGCTGAAAAGGGCTGTCGCTATGTTGTCGATGGTTTCTTTTTGAAGCAACACATTCGCCTCCTTTACACGTAATAAAATCCCATCTTTTCACTTGGAGCTTGCAATTTTTGCTGCGATTTCTACAATTAAGTCTTCTTGCCCGCCAATTGCCTTGCGTTTTCCGAGTTCAACTAATATGTCTCGTTCATCCACATTGAATTTTTTGGCGGCGTCTTGTGTGTGTAGCAAAAAGCTGGAATAAACGCCGGAATAGCCCATAATTAAACTGGAGCCGGTAATCTCCTGCGATCGCGGCATAAATTTCGCGACAATCTGATTGGCTACGTCCATAATCGGATACAGCTCAACCCCTGTTTTATAACCCAAGCGGTCAAAAACCGCTACCATTACCTCTGTTTGCGTATTTCCGCTGCCTGCTCCCAAGCAACGGAGACTGCCATCGATATAGGTAGCCTCTTCTTCCACCGCGGCTACGGTGTTGGCCAACGCCAAGGAAAGGTTATTGTGCCCGTGAAAGCCAATATCGCAAGTGAGGCTTTGGCGCATGGCTGCAATTCGCTCCTTCACTTCATGGGGAAGCAAAGCTCCTGCCGAATCGACGGCGTAAACGATCTCTGCCCCGAAGCTCTCGAAAAGCTTCGCCTGTTCGACAAGCATCTCAATGGGCGCCATATGAGCCATCATTAGGAAACCTACCGTTTTTAAACCAAGCTTGCGCCCAAGTTCGATGTGCTGTTTCGCGACGTCAGCTTCCGTGACGTGCGTAGCGACGCGTACCATGGTTGCTCCTGCCCGTACTGCTTCTTCCAGATCTTCTTTCATTCCGATACCGGGCAGCAAAAGCACAGAGATTTTCGCCTGTTTGCACTCTTCGGCAGCTGCGGCAATCAACTTCATTTCGTCGACGGCGGATAAGCCATATTGCAGGGAAGAACCTCCCAGACCATCGCCGTGGGAGACTTCAAAATACTCGATGCCTGCTTCGTCAAGGCCGCGTGCAACATCGCGAACTTGTTTTTCTGTGAAAGCGTGTTTCATCGAATGACTTCCGTCACGCAGCGTCACATCGACCAGATGAAGTTTTGAATGAGTTGCTGTCATCGTTCTTCCTCTCCCTCGATCCCTATTTGTTTAATAGCGTCTGCTTTTTGGCAAATTCCTCGCCGACCTTTGCAGCGGCTGCAGTCATGATATCGAGATTACCCGAATAAGAAGGGAAGAAGTCTCCCGCTCCTTCTACTTCAATAAAGACCGTGATTCGGTTGCCTTCAATGATCGGTTCACGGATCAATCGGTAGCCCGGAACATATGTCTGTACCGATGCAACCATCATTTTGATCGAGTTGGCAATCTCTGCTTCCTTGCCTTCCTCTGCAAAAAGAGCGTGAACGGTATCGCGCATGATAATTGGCGGATCGGCCGGATTCAAGATGATGATGGCCTTGCCTTTCTTTGCTCCGCCGATGATCTCAATCCCACGTGCTGTGGTTCTGGTGAACTCGTCGATATTTGCCCTCGTTCCCGGACCAGCGCTTTTGCTTGAAACGGTTGCCACAATTTCCGCGTACTCGACTTGCGATACACGATTGATCGCGTGCACAATCGGGATGGTCGCCTGTCCGCCGCATGTGATCATGTTGACGTTGGGCGCATCCAAGTGCTCTCCAAGGTTGACGGTTGGCACAACAAACGGTCCAACTGCCGCCGGGGTCAAATCAATGATCTGCTTGTTGATTACGCGAAGCAAATTGTCGTGGATGACATGCGTTTTGGCCGAGGTCGCATCGAAGACAATGTCAGCCAGATCGGGGCGAGCCAAAAATCCGTCAATTCCGTTGTCGATCACATGATAACCGCGGTCCCTGGCGCGTTTTAAGCCTTCGGACCCCGGGTCAATCCCTATCATAACACCCATTTCCAGCCATTCGCTTCGTTCGATTTTGTACATCAAATCGGTCCCAATGTTGCCTGAACCAAGAATCGCCACTTTCACTTTCTTCATTTTTCTGCCTCCTTCCCCTATCCAAATGTTACTGATACCGAGCCAATATGCGCGAACTCTGCTGTAAACGTATCCCCCGAGCGAATTGGAACAGCTACAGTCAACGCACCGGATAAAATCACTTCACCAGCTTTCAGTGAAATGCCGTATTCTCCGAGGACGTTTGCCAGCCAAGCCACTGCCTGCAGAGGGTTGCCCATCACGGCAGCGCCTGCTGCAGTGACGATTTGTTGGCCGTTACGGGTAACCACCATCCCGATGTGATGGAGGTCGAGGTTTAGTAGATGTGTCGGTTTTCCGCCCAGAATCGCCCGTGCAGATGAACCGTTGTCGGCTACGGTATCTTCGAATTTGATTTTCCAGTCGCGAATCCGACTGTCGATCACCTCAAAAGCTGGCACTACATAGGCGGTGGCCTCTATCACATCTGCCACGGAGACACCAGGTCCATGCAAATCCTTTTTCAAGACAAAGCCAATTTCTGACTCGAGCTTGGGTTCGATAAATCCATCGAGCGATAGGGTATCTCCGTCTACGTGCATCATGGAATCCAGCAAATGCCCGTAATCGGGTGTGGTTACATGAAACATCTGTTGCATGGCTTCGCTCGTTAAGCCAATCTTCTTTCCAACGATTTTCGCGCCTTTTTCGACTTTCGCATTGATTTGCGCGATTTGAATTTGATACGCATCTGTCACTGAAATCTCGGAGTATGTTGTCGTTAGCGGCTGAATCGGGACGGTCATTTGTTCCGCATATAGTAATTGGTTCGCGATTTCTTCATGCTTGATTCTTGTCATTTTTATTCTCACATCCTTTTATGTGAGTGCTTTGGTAAAGGACTCGATCATTTCTCTTCTGTGGTAGAATATACCGGCTGCAATTTGATCTTCTGTCCAAGTAATTGTCGGGAAATCAGCGTAGGAGATGTAGCCGCTCGCAAATGCTTCATTACGATTACCGGACGGATCAAAGAAATAAACGGTTTGTCCGCGGGTAATCCCGTGACGTGTCGGTGTTACTTCGACAGTTACTTTGTTTTTGGATAATATGTCTGCGGCTTTCAGCACTTCATACCAGTTATCCACGTAAAATCCGGCGTGGTGGAATTTCTTGTCAGGACCTTTGACAAAAGCAAGGTCATGAGCTTTATTTGTCGTAGCGAGGAAACTGCCAATCATCACTTCACCGTCGACGGTGACCACTTTTTCGCTT
The DNA here is from genome assembly GCF_050467985.1 of Brevibacillus sp. NRS-1366. Lineage (NCBI taxonomy): Bacteria > Bacillati > Bacillota > Bacilli > Caryophanales > Paenibacillaceae > Brevibacillus > Brevibacillus sp. NRS-1366. The sequence goes on from NZ_JBITPN010000012.1 coordinate 16,498, forward strand.
TGTCTGAAGCCCAACACTTCAATGAAGAAGCGTGTGACGGTTTCGAGATCTTCACCGGTCAACAAAGCGTGATCAAGTCGGTGCGGCGCAATCCCGCGCAAGTTATCCGGCCACGGGGCGGGATTAAGTACGCCGACTCCTGTCCCGACATGTTCAATCTCCGTGTAGAGTTCGACATGATGACCTGTCGGAATCTCAAAACGAATTGCCTCGCCTTCTGCAAGTCGGGTTCCCCGATGCAATCGTTTCAAAGTGCAGCCGAACTGCTCAATCTTCTTTTCCAGCTTTTCCAAGGCGTGAATGTCGGACACTTTAAATGCCATGTGATCCATCCCCGGTGAATCCGCTTTTTGCAGAGTGATGCTGTGGTGGTCGTACTCATCCCACGCCTTTAAATAAACGCGGGATTCATCGCGCCCCATTTCCTCCAAGCCGATTACCTCGGTATAGTACTTTACAGACTCTTCCAAATCCATCACACGAAGCTCTAAGCGACCAATGCGGAGAATACTCAAGAGTAACGCCCCCTTTAAATAAAATGAAAATTGCGTAAATTATCACGACACTCCTATCCTGAAACGCTCCGATCTATTTTAAATCGTTAGCAAACGTAAGGCTGCCTCGCAGCAGAGCCGATCCTGCTCTTCTGAACCGCCACTTACACCAATTCCGCCAGCTAGCTTTTTGTTATGAAAAATGGGATACCCACCGCCAAACACCACTAGGCGCGGCGTGTGGACAATTCCTGCCTTGAGCGCAGGCTGCTTCTCGATCAATGGGTACCACTCGTGTGTCGGCAAGCCAAACGCGACTGCTGTATACGCCTTGTTTTGCGCTATATCGATACTTAATAACGGAGCGCTGTCCATCCGCGAAAATGCGATTAGATGGCCGCCCGTGTCTGTGACTGCGATATCTACAGCCACCTGTAACTCTTCTGCCTTCGCTTTTGCCGCCAGAATCATTTGCTGGGCCAACTCGTTTGATATCGTTTTTTTCTCAATGAACACTTTCATTTACCCTCTCTTTGCTTTTTTCAACGCAATCTGCCTTGTTCAGCCATTTGATCGCCAGCGTTTTGTTGAACGCTTTTTTGTATGGATAGAACAGTTTCATTTCCAGTTTGGCCGCACCATCATTCCGTTTGGAAACGTAGGCAGTTCCCCTGCAAATGTGCCGATCGATCCGGACTTCAACCTCATAGGCCCCGTCAGCAGGCAAGGTGTAGTGCTGATGGGGGGTTACTTCAGCTTGTATTCCACCCTTTCTGCGTTCCCTGGTATTGAGTAGGACTGCCTCCCCTCTTGTTTCATAGAAATCTCCAAGGTATTGCGGAATGTCGCCGACATCTCCTGCGAGCAGTGATTCCCGAATGATGGTGGAACTGATTTTCCGACCTGCCAGATTAACCTTCGGGATCGTACTCACACGAAACATCCCCATCCCGTCAGCCTCGATCGTTTTCATGTTGCCTTTGCCAAGGTACCCATACGTAAAATCAAACCCGGCGACCACATGCTCCGCTCTCAATCCAATAATGTACCAATGGATGAAATCTTTCGGGGAAACCCTCGCAAATTGCCAATCAAACCGAATGACATAGAGGATTTCGACCCCTAATTGCGCGAAGATCTCTTCTTTCACTGCCAATGGCGTTAAATAGTTGAATGTCACTTTTTCTTGGCTGATCACTTCTTTTGGGTGAGGGTAGAATGTCAGCAGTGCCAGCTTGAGGTTTCGTTTTTGGGCAAGTTGTTTGGCATGGTGGATCAATTGACGATGTCCCAGGTGCACCCCATCAAAAAAGCCAAGCGCCATTACACAGGGCTCAATACCTGCCACAAATGACTCGGAGCAATGGGTGACATACACAGTTTTCACATGATAACCTCTTTTCATATGAAAAAGTCAGTTTGACACATGTTCCGGAAGTGCCGCCAACTCTCGGTATTTGCCCTGGGAGTATAGCAACGGTTCCCCCTCAGCGAGGCGAAGATCAGTTACTTCCCCGATGAACAGGATGTGATCACCCGCCAAATGCTCATCGACGACAAGACAAGTAATGGTAGCAATTGTGTCCTTGAGCACAGGGATATCGTCTAATCTGTCAAATGACACGACAGTCTCCTCTGTCTTCTGACCGGCAAACAGAGCTGATAACTCCTGCTGGTGCTGACTTAAAATATTGACCGCATATTTTTTCGCTCGCTTGATTCGGTCATGCATGTGAGCATTTACACTAACCGAGACGAGCACCAATTTGGGCTGCAGCGAAACGGACATAAACGCGTTAGCCGTCATTCCATAGGGCTGTCCATCCAATTCCGTCGTTATGACTGTCACACCGGTAGCGAATTTCCCCATTGCATTACGAAATAAACGATCGTCCATTAACGGACCGCCTCCTCTTTCTTGACGTTAACCCACGTGTTTGTCGTCCATCCTTTAAGGTCGTAATCGGTCATCGCTTGATCTACAAACGATTTAAAGTTTGCCGATTGACCAGTGGCATCAGCCAGCTTCAGGGTCTCCAAGCGTATGTTCTCGTTATTGCCAGCGTAATTTACTTCGTACAGCTCGTGCCGACCGCCAAATTCCGTACCGATCGCATCCCAAACCAGCTTCATGAGCTTCACGCGTTCTTCCGCACCCACTCCCGATCCTCTGTAGTACTTATCCAAGTACTGGCGGATTTCCGGGTTCAGGAAGTCACTTGCACTGGACGGCAGTTGAATCAAACCACCCGCTACTACTTGCTCGAAAATGCTCTTCACCTTCAACCATACCATCGGCGCCAACACGCGATAGGCTGCCCCCGCATTTGCACTCGGAATTACGATGCCGTTCGGTCCTGGAGTCACATCGGTGCACATTGCCGTGGAGAGTGCCCAGAACGTGTTTCGCCACGCGAGCAGTTCACCAATGTTGGCTTGCACTCCTCTAAATTGGTTAGTCCCTGACATCTCAGTCGCTTTCATCAGCAAGCCAGCCATGAAGTCAAGCTTAACTGCAAAACGGGTGCAGCCATGGAGCGTAAAGCGGTGAAAGAAGCCTGTTTGTACGAAAAAGCTGTTCGTAACTTCGACATTTTTATAGGTGAGGACGTTCTCCCAAGGGATAAACACGTTATCAAGCACGATCACCGCATCATTTTCATCAAAGCGGCTTGAAAGCGGGTAATCAAATGGCGTTCCATTTTTCGCCGCTGACAATTCATAGGATTGGCGGCTGATCATCTTTAACCCAGGCGCATCCATCGGAACAAAAAAAATTAATGCATGGCTATTGTCGCCTTCCCCAAGATCGGTAGGTCCGTAGTTGGAGACAAAGTTGTAGTGCGTCAGCGCGGCAGCCGTACCCACCATTTTGGCACCGCTTACAATAATGCCGTCGTCTTTTTCGGCAACGGCGCGGACGAAAACGTCTTTATTCTCATGAAGCGGTTTGGATCGGTCAACTTGCGGATTGATGATGGTATGATTACAGAAAGGAATCTCTTTTGTCGCTTTCTCGTACCATCTCTTCGCATTCGCTTCAAAGCCTTTGTAATAATCGGCAAACGCATTTAGGTGAGCGGTAAAAGAGGCTTTGTAGTCAGGCGTTCGTCCCATATATCCGAAGCTCAACCTTGACCATTCTGCAATCGCATCTCTGGATTCCAATAGTTCCTGGGCGCTTTTAGGCGCTTTAAAAAATTTGTGGGTGATGTGTCCTTCTTCTGTCTTTGTTGTTAAAACGGCAGCTTTTTTAGGATCATGCAGCGCGTCATACATTCGTGCAATCGACCTAGCTGAGTTTTGGTATGCAGGGTGAGCGGTGACATCATCAATCTTTTCGCCGTTCAGGTAAACAACCCGCCCGTCTTTCAGACTCTCCAAGTACTCGTTGCCATTCATCATTGCCTTCAACCTCCTTCAATCATTACTCAATGGTAAAGAGTGTGAATATTGCTTGCGTCTATACTCTTATAGTAATGAACGGCATGAATCGAAACTACGACATGAAATATCCGAAAATTTGGCGTTTTTAGACATCTTTTGTTAGTCATCCTCCCTGTAACCAATGTACGTACGGGATGAAGCGGAACGATGGACCTTAAACTTTCTGATACGTTAAAAAAACCGAGCAAAAAACGCTCAAGCGTCTTAGGTCACCAATTTGCATCTGGCATTCTCTCCTCCTGATCTGCTAGAGTCATTAGTAAGGATTCAGTATAGGTCGATCGGCTATTGTAGAAAAGGAGGGCACAACCGGATGAATACCAGCCCAAATATCGTGGAGATCGCTTCTCTGATTGGAGAGCCATCCCGTGTCTCGATTCTCGTCAGCTTGTTAGGAGGCAAGGCACTGCCTGCCAGCGAATTGGCTCGCGCTGCCCGTGTGACACCCCAAACAGCCAGTACCCATCTGGCAAAGCTCGTCGAAGGCGGCCTTTTAATGAGCGAATCACATGGACGACACCGCTATTATCGCCTGGCTAGCGCCGAAGTAGCTCATGCGCTGGAGGCTCTGCTCACAATCGCTACCCCTAAGCCCGTTCGCTCTTTGCGGGAATCGGATCAATTGCGAGCAATCCGTTATGCCCGTACGTGTTACGATCATCTGGCTGGAGAAATCGGGGTCGCTTTGACACAAAAAATGATTGAGCAGCAGCTGCTTACAGTATCGGGACAAGATTTTGTATTGAATGAAGCAGGGAAGCAAAAGCTGGAGGCACTCGGTGTAGAGATTGAGAACAAGCCCAAGAGCAGACGGCGCTTTGCCAGGCAATGCCTCGACTGGAGTGAGCGGCGTCATCACCTGGCCGGCAGTCTGGGAGCTTCGCTGACCAAACGATTGTTTGAGCTAGGCTGGATCGAGCGTCTGCCAGGCGGAAGAGCGGTTCGCATTACGCCTGTAGGCGCGAGGGGGCTTTTCAGTGAATTCGGCCTCCAAATAGACAGCGGGAAGCAGCTCCGATAAAGAGTCGCTTCCCGCTTTTTCCGATTTTTACCCTTTTTCTGCATAAGGCTGTACCATTCTCCTGGGAGCAAACGTCCAGTTGACAAGGAAGATTCCCGCAAAGATAAGCAGTCCTCCCGCATACACATGCCATTTTACGACCTCGCCCAAAAGCACCCAGCCTGACAGTACCCCAAAGAACGGAGCCAGGAACAAAAAGGCACTGGTCCTGCCCGGATCGCCCTGATTCAATAAATAAAACCAGGTGGCAAATTGCACGATCGAGGCCATAATGGCAAGCCAAAGTACGATGATGATCGACGTAGGCGTAATGATCAGCTTTGGCGTCTCCAGCGTCACTCCCATGAACAACAGCAAAATGCCGCCGAAAAGCATTTGATACGCGGTCATGACCCAAACGTTGAAGCGAACCCCCCACTTTTTAATCAAAATGGTGGCTAGCGACCACGAGACGGCAGACCCGATTCCAAACAGCGTACCAATCTCCCATTGCAGATGAAAACCTAATGTAATAAATACGCCAAATAGGCCAATCAATACGCCAGCCCATTGGGAGAATCGGTAGGATGCGCCCAGAAACAGCGTTCCCCAAATGACCACCAACAGTGGATTCATAAAGGTCAGTATGGATGACTCTCCCGCTGTAATCGTCCGCAGGCTCAAAAAGATACAGCCCATGACCGCTGCTGTTTGTAAAAAACCAACCAGACATACTCGGCCCCAATCTCGCAGCGATTTCGGAAGCGGCTTTTTCCATACCCAGATCGCCATGATCAACCCGGCAAGGGTAAAACGCAGCCCAACCAAGAGCAGCGGTGAGACATAGTTCAGTCCGATTTTTCCTACTGCAAAGGATGAGCCCATCAGTGAAGTCGTAATGACGACGAGAATTCCGAACAGAATCGGATTCATTGTGTTTCCTCCATTTCAGGCAAGCCACGTGATACATATAGTTTACATGAGCAATACTTCGACGATAGCCGAAGTGTGAAAAGCTCCCTGCACAAGCTTTAGCAGAAGACGAAGAAAAAGGAGAAAGCTCTCACAGTTTGTAGAAAGATGAAGACCAGATTTTGGAGGTAAAAATATGAGAAATAATAGAACTGATACTTTAGTCTTATTTTTACCATTTGTATCCAAAAATTCTATAATTCTTACATTTATTCATTGTAAATTGCTGTCGATTACAATATTATGAATTGGATGGAAAATATTAGAACTTGAGGTGATATAATGAGTCTAAGAAAAAAAACGACTACATCTTTGATTGCTGCATCTGCTACTGTCATGATGCTTACAGCCCCAGTTTTTGCAGCATGGTCAGATGTAGAAGCAGATGCATTGGTTAGTTTTTCGAACTATTCCAATTACTACAAAATGAATGGGACATCTAAGGTAACTGCATACGGTTCTAAAGGAAGTGGAGAAGCTCTTTATAACAATATTTGGATTACGTTGGATGGCGGATCTTATTACTCTAATGATTCCCTTGGTTCAACCAATCCCTCTACGTTAAAACATACAACTGGACAACAAGGAGACGGAGCTACTTGGGGAGTCGTATCCACTGGAACGATATACCAAAATGGAGTTCCAACTACCGTCACACATAAGAACAAGCACGACAAGAGTCATCCTGGTATGTAATAAAAGGAGGATTTTATGAAAAAGAGAAAGAATATCCTTGCTGTAACGGTTTTAAGCGCTGTTGCACTGTTTTATGGTTACTCAAATCTTGAAGCAAAAGATCCACATGCAGCACAAGAAATACAACAAAAATGGGAAGTCTATGCACAAAATGAAATTAAGAAGAAATTATTAGAAACATACGCCGATGCAATTCAAGAATTCAATTTAGATGAATCACAGTACACATACAACAGTCTACGTGATGAAGAGTTTAAGGGTTTAGGAAAAAATGACTCTGTTCTATTGTACAATGAAGTATTTAAAAACGTCATAAAGGAACAGAAACAGGGGGATTTTGAACCTGGATTATTCCTTAAAAATGATTTGTCTGAAGCCGTAGTCCTTTACAAAGAATTAGAGAGTGGAACTAACCACATGTATGTATTTAAGCTAAATGATAAGGATCAATGGGCTCTGGTAGATGACGATAGTAAAAAAGGTAAAAAAGTAGAGAAAGTACAATACAAAAGTTTAAAACAATTTACAGCTGATACACTTACTCCATAAACTACAGTCGAACTTGACTTTAAGAGAAAGTCAGTAGGAATTGTCCCACTGACTTTCTCTTATTCTTTGTTGATTTTAACGTTCTGAAAAACCAGGAATTCTGCCGCATTATCTGAATGAATTTCTATTTTCGAGTAGGATTTGATATTTCTGTATTCATTTAGTGTGAGTAAGGTACTAATTTATTTGAGAAAGGATGACGTTACATCCAAAATAAAGTTATTTACAGCTTGTACTTCTCCACCATCCTGATGCCGATCCGATCCAGTAAGACAGCCACAGCCTGCCACATCCACCGCCGATACAGCGGCAAATGATTGACGTACACGGCCGTGTATTCAGGCTCGCCTACTGCTCCCCTGTCTGCTTTGAAGGCACCTACTCCAGCACTTTGGTGAAGCATCATTCCTTGGCGTTCGGCTTCTTGCACCAAGAGACTGGACAGCATACGATACAGCCCCGTCTCTTTGGGCAAAGACGTATCATAGCCAAAAAGGGGGGTCGTCATGACGCCATTGCGCTGGAAATAACCGAGGATGCCGTCCAGCCTGCCGTTTTTTTCCAATCCGATCAAGGTCAGTGTCCTCTTTTGCATCGCCAGCCTGATGAACGCAACGGTAAACTGCGGATTGTATTTGGAGTATTTATGCAGATACAAAGCGTTGTACAGCTCAACAATTCGCTGTGCATGCTCTTCCTCCAGCTCATCGTGGGACAGGATGCGGTACCCGGAGCGCGCAAGCATTTGCCGATCTCGCCTGAGCGTATTGCGGACACGCCACTTCCCCAGGGCTGGCCAATCCGGGTGAAAGAGGTAGACATAGCGACTCGGCACCATGATGTATCCCGTCTCTTTTAATCCGGCGTAAAAGTCGGGACAGAGCTTGCGACAAACAGAGCGAAACGCGATGATATGACGTGGAAAGCGCTCCACGCAAAAATGAGTGATCCGCTCCGCCTCCTCCGCACTCATCTCATGATACAGATTGGTCGACAAGAGCCAATTGTTCACAATTGCCATGCGATTGCTCTGGCTGGCTTTCATCCACAGCCCCAGCCCTGTCAGCACTACTGAAAACAGTCCCTTCCACAGCGGGGAGCCGAGCATATCCAGCTCTTCCTTGGCGTAGCTCACGTAATGGGTGTAGGGGGAGCAGACGTAGGAATTGTCATACTCTGCCTCATTCACCGTCAGCGGCATGACCCGATCATCCACTGTCAATGCCCACATCTGTGTCCGGACGTTCTGTACGTAACGATCAGGCTGGTCCGTCATCAGCGCCAGTAGATAACGGTGTGCATATTCTCCATCCTGCATCTGCTCCCACGGAATCTGGTCCAGCACAGTGCTGTCATGGACAGCGATATTCGTCCTGCTGTTCATCCAGAAAACACCTCTCGACCCGTCGTAGTTTTTTCGTCCCCAGGTTTAGCTGGTACGGCGTGAACGTGATCATCGGCAGTTGACCATGATGCTCGCGGATCATCTGCAACAAGCTGCGGTGCACCTGTTCCTGTACGATAGACTCTTGCTGGCCCCGGACCCGAAGCGATACCTCCAGCGTATATGGGCTGTGTTGTCGCACCGTATATTCCTCGATCTCATCGGAAGCTGCGATGACGGCACGTCGGATGAAATCAGGAAAAACGGATACCCAGCGCTCCTCTCGCTCATGACGGAACAAAAAGAGGTCGTCTGCCCTGCCCTCGATCCGCTCCAATGCCAGAAAGAGGGAGCCGCAGGGGCACGCCGAGCGCTTTTCGGTCAAGATGTCATTCAATCGGTAGCGAATGATCGGTTGGGTGACCCGGGAGAAATCAGTCAGGATTGGAAAAAATCGATCTCTGCGCTCATCGAGATACTCCTTTTCCATCACGACCAGATCTTCATTCACATGCAGCGTGCCATGAGAGCAGGTCACTGCCAGCAGCCCTTCGGTGCACTGATAGATTTGGTGCACAATCTGACCGAACACCTCGCGGATATAGGCTTCATCCAATGGGTCCAGCACTTCGGCTACTGAAATGATTCTGACCGGTGCCACCCGCAATCTCCCCTGTCTCTGCGCAGTTGCCAAGAGCCTCAGCATGGAGGCTGGTGCAACCAGCACCGTAGGCTGATAATCGTTCAGATGACCCAAATGCTCCTCTAGCGGTGTCAACAGATCAAAGAAGGAGAAGCGGATGCGCCGTCTGTTTACAGCTGTATAAAGATTGCTGTTTGCCCGCAGAAAAAAGGCGATCCGGTGCTTCTCCCACAACGGTCCAGGAAGTGCTTTGGCAAGGATTGCTCCCGCCCACTTCGCCTGCTCTTTTGGCCCTACCAGAAACAGTCCGCGATTGCCAGACGTCCCTGAGGACAAGCCTACCGTTACAGTGCCTATCTGCGGAGTGAAATCTCTCGTCGTCTCCGCTTGCAAGGCAACGCGAAACGCCTCTGCTTTCGTGATCCCGAGCGTGTTCAGCTCATCAAAATGCGCCATCATCAGCTTTTTATCAATCGGCTCCATGCTTCTCCAGTCGCCCAGCTGAAGCGACCCCATTCTTTTCTGGTAAAAGGGAGAGTGGGGCAGCACACGGCGCAGCATCGCCCTGACCTTGGCTTCTTGCCACCGCTCAAGCTGCGCCCGCGAGAAAAACCGCTTGCCCAACCACTTGGTCCTGATGTATTGCGAAAGCAGTGTCATGATCTCCATCCGAACTCTCCCTTGGACATATGCCATACCTCTTCGCAATGTGTCGGCAGGATCCGCAAATCCTCACGCCGGCGGGACAACAGGTGCAGATTATACAAGTTCTCGCGATACGCCTTTTGATCAGCCATGATGAGTCTGGCGAGCGGATGCGGCAGCAGATGCTCGCGATAGGCCTTGCTGGACCAAGCGGCATCCGCACAGAGAAAGATGTCCCCGTGATCACGATCGCGCAAAAACAGTCCAAACTGCCCCAGAGCATGTCCGCCAAGGTCGACGAGCAAAAGACTCTGATCGCCAAACAAATCGTATGCGTCTTTATAGGGCCTATACGCTTCCGGCAAAGCCACAGGCTCGGTGCCATCGACAAAGGTTACACGCTGTTCGAAATCATCCGGCATCAAATCTGGCAAGTACCCTTCGCGCAGAGCTGCCCAGCCTGTCTTTCCCTGGACATGCTCATAGGCTGTTTGAAAGCAGTAAAGCTCTGCCAGAGGAAAATCTCGCAAACCACCGATATGATCGCCATGAAAATGAGAGATCAGGATGCCCTTCACCTGATCTGGTGCTATCCCCTGTGCTACTAGCTGCGTCCGAACGCTTTGACCGGCATCCGTCGCCACAGGCGTGATTTTGCCGTAGAGCGAGTACGGAAAAGCACTCGTAGCATCAAAAAAGCGCGGAGAATAGCCGGTGTCGAAAAGCAAGAGGCCATGGACCGGATGCTCGATAAGACCGGCCAAGGCGTGAAACAAAATGTTTTTCAGCCTTCCCCCTTTTCGCGAAAACAGCTCTAGCTGTCGACAATACCCCGTATCGAGCAACGTCAGTTTAACGTCCATTTTGCAACCCCCACCAATCCGCAAACGCGTCAATCCCCTCAGTTATACTGACACGCGGACGATAGCCGAGCGCTTCACGCGCCTTGGTGATGTCCAGCGTCTGCGACTTCGCCAGCACCCCGACCGAATAGCGTGTCAATACTGGCTCGCGATTGCCCAATAGCGTACGAGAGGCAGTTTCCAGCACCCAGGCAGCGGAATACGCCTGCCAATAGGGCAGCTCCTTTGTACGCAGCGGCATATCCAAGCGCTCGAACACTCTCGTTAATATGTCGATAAGCGTGACGGGCTCTCCGTTTGTAATGTTGTAGGCGTGACCGAGTGTATGTGTAGGTGAATCCATGCACAGAAGCAGCGCATCCACGACATTTTCTATGTACGTCAAATCAATGACAGCCTTGCCGCCGCCAATCAATGGAACGTACTTTTTCTCATTCGCCCGGATCAGTCGAGGCAGGATGGTGTTGTCACCTGGTCCAAACAGAGCGCGGGGACGGATCGTGATCGTTGGCAGACCGGAAAGAAACGCCTTGTCTACTTCAAGCTCTGCCAAATATTTGGTATGGGCGTATGTATTGGCAAAGCGAGCAGGCAGCAGATCGCTCTCCTGAATTCCTTGGCGGTCGTCAAATGCAAAGTAAATGCTCGGGGTGGATACGTGAATCAACCGCTCGATTCCGAATTTCATGCTGCCTTCGATGAGATGGATGGTTCCGCTCACATTGGTCGCATACATATCGCGAAAAGTCCCCCAGGGGGAAGAAAATGCCGCCGCATGATGTACGATCTCCTGATTTCGGCACGCCTCGATCATCGCGTCTCTGTCCCTGACATCAGCCTGGACAAAGCGAATGCCTTTTTTTTGTAATTCGTGACCGATCCGTTGGTCTCGTCCTAAAACGGTCACCTCATGGCCTTGATCATGCAGCCTAATCGCCAGCTTTTGACCGAGAAAGCCAGTTCCTCCCGTCACTAGTACACGTTTACTCATGTTCTTCTTCACATCCTTTTGCTGGGCAGCAGCCTCTCCGCTGGCAACGTCTCCCCATTCCATTCAATATCACTTGTGCTGCATTCGATCATGCTCTTCCCCGTACGGATGCTCTGCCAAGCCAGATCGGCCAGCATCCCGAATTGCGCTGCGAACGGCCGCGGATCATCATAGGTAAATACTGCATCGCGTGCAGAAAAGAAATCGCGTCCCCAGCGCTTCATACCGTTCCAATCTTTGATGCCGCCCAGCCCGTATGTCAGCATCGCCATCCCCAGCATGGATTTTGCGGTTGGTTTGGGCACCATTACCTCTGATCCGCTCTGAAAAAAAGCGTTCGCGGCATCTAATTGCCCTCTGAAGAGATGAATCCCGCTAGTGAGACGCGGATTGCACTCAATGACATACAGCTCTCCACTCTTGTTCTCCATCAGGTCAAAAGCGATCTGTCCGCTGAAGCGGTGCTGCTCCACAAATCTGCAAACAAATTCTTTGATCCGCGGATGATTGGCATAGGCAAAATAGATCGATGCCCCTTGCCCTGCGGTATGCGTCGCTCTGTAATCGGCATACAGAGCCAGCTTGCCTTTGTGTGCGACGGCATAGCTGCATAGCTGGCGCCCGTCTATGTACTCTTGGACGAGCCACGGCTGCTGTGCGGAGGGAACTGGCAGCGGATGCTTGGCCGCTGAAACGGGATCAGCTACGATACGAACGTGGGCCGAAAATCGAGAAAAAACGGGCTTGATAACAACAGGTCCGCTCGCCTCGCGCAAGGCTTCTCTCAGCTCCTCTGGCGATTGTGTCCGAATCGTCTGAGGAACTATAGCACCCGCATCACGCGCCAATTTCCCGAACAACCATTTATCGTGCAGGGTGCGCAGGACATCGATTCCTTCTGCCAGCACCTCCCCATAGGAAAGCAAGCGTTCCAAGCCGTTGGACACATAGAAAATTTCCTCACAGGTAGGGATGAGCAAATTCGCTTTCTCTTTGCTCATGATCTCGCACAAAGCACGTACATACGCTTCCGGCTGCTCCCGAGGCGGTGGAACCTGATACACGCTATCAACATAGCGAGAGCGTGCACACAGATGTCTGCGCGTGCTCTCTGCCACGATGACACGGTGACCCGCCGCCCCGATTAGTCGCACCAGTTCCAGGGTTGCAGGTGCCCGCCCTCCTGTCAGCACAACCGTTTTCCCGCCTGCTTGGCTAATATTCAAGGATGATCCCTCCGAGAGACAGTCCCGCTGATGTTCCCAACATGAGCAGGCGATCTCCCCTGGCAATCCGCTTTTGCTGGATCGCTTCATGCAGGGCCATCGGGATGGAAGCCGCGATCACATTCCCATGGTTTGCGAGGATGTTGACCATTTGCGTCTCGGAGAAGCTGAGCTTGCTGGCTATGATGCGCATCGCCATCCCGCTCGCTTGATGAGGGATGACTGCCTTTAGCTCATCCTTTTTCAATGAAACTGACGACAGCAGGCGATCGACGAAGTCCGTAATCTTTTGTGACGTCAGACGAAATATTTTCCGGCCATCCATATCGAACGCGAAATCGGCTTCTCTTCCTTTGGCATATTGACTGGGGTGAAGCATGGTTCCGCCGCCCCTGATCTCTGAATAGTGGGCCCCTTCGCTGAAGGTCCGCATAGACGATCCCAAGATGCGGGATGTCTCAGTACCTGTCGTCCGGCTGATCACGACTGCGGCAGCTCCGTCTCCGAACAACACACTGCTTTCTTTTTGCTGCCAGTTCAGTCCCACTGAAGCAATTTCGGTCGAAACGATCAGGACACGCTCATATATCCCCAGCGCCATGGAGCAGGAAATGACATCCAGCGCCGTCACGAAGCTCAGGCATGTAGAGTTGATGTCAAAGCAAGGAATACCAGATCGGGTGAGCTTCAGCTCCTCCTGAATCAAAGCCGCTGTACAAGGAATCTCCTGTTGGGCTGTCCCACTGGCACACACTAGGCAATCTATGTCATGCATGGACAATCCCGCAGTTTCCAGTGCGCGCTTGGCAGCGATTGCGCCCATTTGTGACGCTGTTTCATTCGTCACATAATGTCTTGTGCTCACTCCTGATTTCTTCTCTACCCATCCTGCTGGAAGTCCGAGTCGTGAATCCAGCTCGGCGGCTGTTACCTGGCGTTTGGGCAAGTATTTTCCCGTCCCCAGGATTTTTATTCTTCTCTCCATGAGTTGCTTCTCCTTTTGTCCGTTCGTCTCTCCCACCTTATTCGACTGCTGCCTTTCATTTTACCGATAAATACCATGATTTGGGGATAGGGATTATGGATTAGAAAACCTGGCTACGCCATGCCTTTTGGCGGAGCCGCGGTTGCCCTTATACTGGATAGGGATTTTATAAATTCCTATCTGTACGAAAAAAACTACCTCCTGCCCGATCGGCAAAAGATAGTCGCTTATGTGAGTATGACGTTTATTTACCCTTTTCGTTTCCCCCACGGCTTCAAAACCGATAAACAAAAAATGGCCGCGAGCGAGATAATCTGCAGGATAATCCCTGTCCACATGGCTCCCAAGCCTTCCCCCGGCGGCAGCGTACGGGCAGGCAATGTCCACATGAACATCCCGATTGGTCCCAGCACAATAGCAACCAGGGTTAACCATTCTTTCGCAATGATCCAATAATAGCGAAACAAGCCCCAATGCGTCCAGACAGAGAGCAGCACTCCCGTCACAATCGTCCCTATCGTGGAGGCTCGCACGCTCGTTTTTGAAAGTACATGCATGGCTGTGTAGCAGGCAGAAAATACGCTCGCATCCGTCGTGTTTGCAGCAACGATACTCAATACCAGAAAGATGACTGCGCCGCCGAGCATAATCGAAGAAAAGAGCAAATGGACGAGCAGGAGCCATTTTTTCTGCAGCATGCCAAGCTTGCTCATGGCTATTTCACCTCATCTGTCGGTTTGCAAGAAGCTAGAGTTGAAACCGATACCCAACTCCCCAAACGGTTTCAATGTATTGCGGCTTGGATGGATCCTTTTCTATTTTTTCTCGTAGCTTGCTAATATGGACGGTCACCGTCGCAATATCTCCCAGAGAGTCCAGCCCCCAAATTTTCTCGAACAGCTCATTTTTGCTAAATACCCAATTCGGGTGCGTAGCCAAGAACAGGAGAAGGTCGTATTCTTTGGAGGTGAACACGATTTCTTCCCCATTGACGTACACCTTTCTCGCCAGCTTGTCGATGCGTATCCCGCGGATGCGAATTTCATCCTTTGGCATTCGCCGACCATTCTCCGCGACGAGACGATCATAGCGAGCCAGATGAGCTTTGACTCTCGCTACCAATTCGCCCAGGCTAAACGGCTTGCTGATGTGGTCATCCGCGCCGAGGCCCAGACCGCGAATTTTATCGACGTCTTCTTTTTTGGCCGAGACCAGCAGAATTGGGATATTTTTGGCCATACGCACCTGCCTGCAAATTTCAAATCCATCGATCTTTGGCAGCATCAAGTCCAGGATGAGTAGGTCATACTCCTCCTGCATCGCCTTTTTCAAGCCCGTATCCCCGGAACATGCAACATCGACCGCATACCCGCTTGCTTCCAAATAATCTTTTTCTACCTCGGCAATGACGGCATCATCTTCAATAATTAGAATGTGCTTTATTTTGACCCACCTCCGGACTTCTCTGGATAGGGCAAGGTAAAACGGATACTCGTCCCGCTCCCTTTTTCACTGTCTGCCCATATCTTGCCGCCTTGACCTTCCACCATCTGCTTCGCGATGGCAAGTCCCAGTCCACCCCCGCCGATCGACGTACTGCGTGCAGGGTCTACTCGATAAAACCGATCAAAAATGTGGGGAAGCGCCTTTGCGTCAATACCTGCCCCATTATCTGTCAGGGTAATCATAACCTCGTGTGCCCCTGCACTTACCTGTAGGCGAATGATTTTCTCTACCTTGTCCATGTACTTCAAGCTGTTGTCGACGATGTTCATCAATACGCGGTGAAGCTTTTCCCGATCACCGATGACCACCATGGATTTCTTGCCGGGAATGGAAAAGACAATCTGTACACCCTCCATACGCGGGTCTAGGCGCAGCTCCTCTACAAAGAGAGACAAATATTCAGTGATATCCACTGCCTCGAGTTGAAACGGGAGTTTGTTTACATCCAGCCGCGAAAATAAAAACAGTTCGTCAATCAGGCGATCCATCTGATCCGATTTGATCGCGATCATTTTCATATATTTTTCCCGCTTTTCCTCTGTATCCGTGATCCCATCGAGCATCGCCTCAACACACGCCTTGATGCCGGTAATCGGGGTTTTCAGGTCGTGGGAGATGCTGGAAACCAATTGCTTGCGATTGTCTTCATACTGAAGCTGCAGACGGATGGATTCGTACAGTCTGACGCGCATTTCCTCAAATGCTGCTCCCAGCTCCCCCAGCTCGTCATTTCGCTTGAGCAAAACTGGTTGCTCCAGATTGCCCTCCTTGATTTCGTTCGCCGCCTGCTTGAGAGCATACAACGGTCTGATGATGCTGCGCGAAACGAGATAGGTCAACACGCCATTCGTCAAGGCCACGATGACAAGCAAGCTGATGAGCATCGACACAAAGAAAGAGATGCCGGATACAAAAGGCTGAGTAGAATCCGCGAGAAAATAAAGAGTTCCCCTACTCTGATCAGGAAAAGTAAATTCGGATGTTTCGATAGTGTAGCCATTTTTTAGCTTCTGCTGCCAGCTGTACCTGCTCCCCTCTGGCAAAGCAGCCTTCATATAAAGAGGCAAATCAGCCTTGTCGATCGATTTGGAGGCGAACAGTACACTTCCGTTTTTTGCGACAATCAGCGCTGCACCCAATTGGTTCAACTGTGCATCCGTCTCAGCCAGCAGGTCTTCTTTTTGTAATTGGGCAGCGTCGTATTTGGCCATGAAGGCGACACCTGCGAACAACTCGTCGCGCTTTGTCAGCACCTCCCGGAAAAACGGCTTCCCCGGTTCTTTTCCATGACTGAACTGGTCTCCAAAAAAATAAGGAGCCAAAAAAGATGCCACCAGTCCGAATGTAACGACAGGAACGACAATCATGGCGATATAGGATAGTAAAAGTCTTGTTTTGATCGACATGGTTGATCCTCCCCGTCGCTGTCAATTGTTGGTTTCCTTATACTATAGCGGATAATGGGAGCTTATTGCGAGACAGGCTGGTTCCATCCGTCTTTTTTCCATCTGCTCTTCATTTCCTCACGGGAGATTTTCTCTACCTGCTTGCCTGTTAAATCAATCGAATCAGGAGTCGTCGCTGCTAGATCCGACAGACGGATATCGAGAGAAAGGAGAAGCGCGTGTTGCTCGCCAGACGCATCTACCCCCGATACATGCACCTCGGCAGCTTGTCGTTCAATCCGATTCTGCTCGTCAATCGTGGCCTGCAGCAAGATTTGATCTACCTGGAAATGCTCCTCTAAGTTCGGCAGCTTGACGGCAATTCCTTTCTCAGAAGCAGCTGCAGCTTGACTGCGTTCTGTCAGTTTTGAATAAAGAGTCGGACCCATGACTTTTACAAACGCCGGCATTTGCTCTTCGGATAGCTCGAGTGAAGCCCGCTTGCGCCCATCCGGCAAATTTTCTACGGTCGTCCATTTATCCATATTGCCAAACAGCGGCTTGAACAGGTGATTTACCATGGCAGGAGGACGGTCCTCGCTATTCTTGGAAAATTTATGCCCCCAGTCCATTGTTTCCATGACCTGATAAATGTCACTGTCCCCTTTTTTAACGATCACTTGATCTGGCTCACGAAATGCTTGGAGGCTCCCCTCTCCTTTTGCACCTGTATAGGTGGCTTCCAGGCTCGCCATTTTCTCATCGTGGTTGACCTTTGCCACTCCATCTAATGTGAGCAGCTTCGTACCGTTGTCCGTTAGCTCGAGATGGGCGTTTGCCGTCATGCTCTTTGCTTCTTTCGTCTGATTCAGAGCCGATTTGTACACTTCAAGTCCTGCGTTTTCCGCACTCGCTGATACGCCTATTCCCCAAACCAATGCGCCACTGATCCCTACTGATAATCCGATAGCCAGCCATTTTTTTCGCAATGTTCATCCCTCCTGTTTATATGGAAAGCAACTGAATTTACTTTCTCTACAGGTGATGATAGCGGGGAGGTCTTAAGGCTCTCTAAATCAAATCTAAAAAAAGTGTAAAAAACACGTGGAGGACAGCTATGGTGGAAGAGAAAAAAGGAGAAAACGCTCCAGCTTCTTGGGTCACCTTCTTGGGGACATCCCTGTCCGGCTCCACTCCAAAAGCGAAACCGCGTCCAAAGTAGCCGATTCATGAAGCTTCTCAGAGGTGGACGCTAAAAGCGTGTTTCTCTTTTTCCGTTGCGCCTCGGCTGGTGCCCCAAAGATCTTTCGCTTATT